>DAITLT010000004.1:12052-29769 GCA_036835505.1 Pseudomonas sp. | reverse complement strand
GCTGCGCCCAGGAAGTGGCGCGGGTGAAGATGCTCTCGCTGCCGGCCGGGGAAAAACCGCTGTTCTATCGCCCCGAGCGTGAGGCCTGGGTGCTCAAGCACATCATGGAGCTCAATCAGGGGCCGCTGGACAACGAAGAGATGGCGCGCTTGTTCCGCGAAATCATGTCGTCCTGCCTGGCCCTGGAGCAGCCGCTGAAAGTGGCGTACCTCGGCCCGGAAGGCACCTTCTCCCAGGCCGCGGCGCTCAAGCATTTCGGCCATGCGGTGATCAGCGTGCCGATGACGGCCATCGACGAAGTGTTCCGCGAAGTGGCGGCCGGTGCGGTGAATTTTGGCGTGGTGCCGGTGGAGAACTCCACCGAAGGCGCGATCAATCACACCCTCGACAGCTTCCTCGAGCACGACATGGTGATCTGCGGTGAGGTGGAGCTGCGTATCCACCACCACCTGCTGGTTGGCGAGACCACCAAGACCGACAAGATCACCCGCATCTACTCCCACGCCCAGTCCCTGGCCCAGTGCCGCAAGTGGCTGGACGCCCACTACCCGAACGTCGAGCGCGTGGCTGTGGCCAGCAATGCCGATGCGGCCAAGCGAGTGAAAAGCGAGTGGAATTCGGCGGCCATCGCCGGTGATATGGCGGCCAGCCTGTATGGCCTGAGCAAGCTGGCGGAGAAGATCGAGGATCGCCCGGACAACTCCACGCGCTTCTTGATCATCGGCAGCCAGGAAGTGCCGCCGACCGGCGACGACAAGACCTCGATCATCGTCTCCATGCGCAACAAGCCGGGCGCCCTGCACGAGTTGCTGGTGCCGTTCCATAACAGCGGCATCGACCTGACGCGCATCGAAACGCGGCCCTCGCGTAGCGGTAAGTGGACGTACGCCTTCTTTATCGATTTTGTCGGCCATCACCGTGATCCGCTGATCAGTGGCGTGCTGGAGCAGATCAATCAGGAAGCCGTGGCCCTCAAGGTGCTCGGCTCCTACCCCAAGGCAGTCCTTTAAACCCGTCTGCAAGTAAACCAATCAGCAAGCGGCAGGCCTGCGGGCCGCACACGCATCGACGCCTGCCGCTGGCGGCCTGTCGCTTGAAGCTCGAGGGTGGTTATGAGTTGCGATTTTCTTGCCCAGGCCTTGCCGGGCGTGCAGAAGCTGTCCCCCTATGTGCCGGGTAAGCCGGTCGATGAGTTGGCGCGCGAGCTGAATCTCGACCCGCTGCAGATCGTCAAACTGGCCAGCAACGAAAACCCGTTGGGCCCCAGCCCGCGCGCGCTGGAGGCGATTGCTCAGGCGCTGGGGGAGTTGACGCGCTATCCCGATGGCAATGGTTTCGCCCTGAAAAGCGCCCTGGCGCAACGCTGTGGCGTGCAGGTCAGCCAGGTCACCCTGGGTAATGGCTCCAACGATATTCTCGAACTGGTGGCCCGCGCTTATTTGGCCCCCGGCTTGAATGCGGTGTTCAGCGAGCACGCCTTTGCGGTCTATCCGATCGTCACCCAGGCCGTCGGCGCCGATGCCCATGTGGTGCCGGCCAAGGCCTTTGGCCATGACCTGGACGCCATGCTGGCGGCAATTGATGCCCAGACTCGCGTGGTGTTTATCGCCAACCCGAATAACCCAACCGGCACCTGGTTCGGCCCGCAGGCGCTTGAGGCGTTCCTTTCACGGGTGCCGGAAAGTGTGCTGGTGGTGCTGGATGAGGCCTATATCGAGTATGCCGAAGGCGATGAACTGCCCGATGGCCTGAGCTATCTGGCCCGTTACCCGAATCTGCTGGTTTCGCGCACCTTCTCCAAGGCTTATGGCTTGGCGGCGTTGCGGGTGGGTTACGGCATTTGCTCGGCGCAGATTGCCGATGTGCTCAATCGCGTGCGCCAGCCCTTCAACGTCAACAGCCTGGCCCTGGCGGCGGCTTGCGCTGCGTTGGCTGACAGCGACTACCTGGCGGCCAGTCGCACGCTCAATGATCAGGGCATGGCCCAGCTAGAAGCGGGTTTCCGGCAGTTGGGTTTGCGCTGGATTGCCTCCAAGGCCAACTTTATTGCCGTTGATTTGGGCTGCGAAGCCATGCCGATTTTCCAGGCGCTGCTGCGTGAGGGCGTCATCGTGCGGCCAGTGGCCAACTACGGCATGCCGACTTACTTGCGCATCTCCATCGGCCTGTCGGCTGAGAATGCCCGCTTCCTGGAGGCGTTGGCCAAGGTGTTGCCCCGTGGCTGAGGCTGTGCCGCAGCAATTGCCAGCACCGGCATTGGGACGCCTGGTGGTGATTGGGCTGGGCTTGATCGGCGGCTCGTTTGCCAAGGGCTTGCGCGACAAAGGCTTGTTTCGCGAGGTGATCGGCGTCGATCTGGACCCCGAGTCCCGGCGCATGGCGGTCGAGTTGGGCGTGGTTGATCGCTGTGAGGAAGACTTGGCGGCGGCTTGCCTGGGTGCGGATGTAATCCAGCTGGCGGTGCCGATTCTGGCCATGCAAAAGCTCTTGGGCGCCTTGGCCCAGTTGCCGTTGGGCGATGCCGTGCTGACCGACGTGGGCAGCGCCAAAGGCAATGTGCTGCGTGCCGCGGCCCAGGCTTTTGGTGCTGTGCCGTCGCGTTTTGTCCCAGGCCATCCGATTGCCGGCTCCGAGCAGAGCGGGGTAGAGGCCAGTAATGGTCAGCTGTTCCGCCGTCATAAGGTGATTCTTACGCCGTTGGCGGATACCGATGGCGCTGCGTTGCAGATAGTTGATCGGCTCTGGCGCGAGCTGGGCGCCGATGTCGAGCACATGGACGTCGAGCATCACGACGAAGTGCTCGCCGCCACCAGCCATCTGCCGCATTTGCTGGCCTTCGGTTTGGTTGATTCGCTGGCCAAACGCAGCGAGAACCTGGAGATATTCCGCTACGCCGCCGGTGGTTTTCGTGATTTCACCCGGATTGCCGGCAGCGATCCGGTGATGTGGCATGACATTTTTCTCACCAACCGTGAGGCGGTATTGCGCATACTCGATGCCTTTCGTGGCGATCTCGACGCCTTGCGCGCGGCCATCGACAGCGGCGACGGACATCACATGTTGGGCGTGTTTACCCGCGCTCGGGTAGCACGTGAGCATTTCAGCAAAATTTTGGCCCGCAGGGCTTATGTGGACGCTATGCATTCGAATGATTTGATTTACCTCGCCCAGCCGGGCGGCAGCCTGTCGGGCCGGATTCGTGTTCCGGGCGACAAATCCATTTCGCACCGCTCGATCATGCTCGGCTCGCTGGCCGAAGGCACCACTGAGGTCGAAGGTTTCCTTGAAGGCGAAGACGCCCTGGCGACCCTGCAGGCCTTTCGCGACATGGGCGTGGTCATCGAGGGCCCGCAGCATGGTCGCGTCACCATCCATGGCGTCGGCTTGCATGGCTTGCAGGCGCCGCCGGGGCCGCTGTACCTGGGTAACTCGGGCACCTCCATGCGCCTGCTTTCGGGCTTGTTGGCCGCCCAGGCATTCGACACCACCCTGACCGGCGATGCGTCACTGTCCAAGCGACCGATGAACCGCGTGGCCAAGCCGCTGCGCGAGATGGGTGCAATCATCGAGACCGCGCCCGAAGGTCGCCCGCCGCTGGTGATTCGCGGTGGTCAGCGCCTGACCGGGATGAGCTACGAGATGCCGATGGCCAGTGCTCAGGTCAAATCCAGCCTGCTGCTGGCCGGTTTGTATGCGGCGGGTGAGACGGCCGTTACCGAACCTGCGCCGACCCGCGATCACACCGAGCGGATGCTGCGCGGTTTCGGCTACCCGGTTGCGGTACACGGCAGCACGGCGACCGTCGAGTCCGGCCACAAGCTAACCGCCACCCATATCGAAGTGCCGGCGGACATTTCATCCGCCGCGTTCTTCCTGGTGGCGGCGAGCATTGCCGAGGGTTCCGAGTTGCTGCTGGAGCATGTCGGCATCAACCCGACCCGCACTGGGGTCATCGATATTCTTAAATTGATGGGCGCCGACATCAGCCTGGAAAACCTGCGTGAAGTGGGGGGCGAGCCGGTGGCGGATCTGCGTGTGCGCGCGGCCAAACTGCGCGGCATCGATATTCCTGAAGATCTGGTGCCGCTGGCCATCGACGAATTCCCGGTGCTGTTTATCGCCGCGGCCTGTGCCGAAGGCCGGACCATCCTGCGCGGCGCCGAAGAGCTGCGGGTCAAGGAGTCCGACCGTATTCAGGTTATGGCTGATGGCATGCTGGCTCTGGGCATCCAGTGCGAGCCGACTCCAGACGGCATCATTATTGACGGCGGCGCCATTGGCGGCGGCGAAGTACACAGCCATGGCGATCACCGCATCGCCATGTCGTTCAGCGTGGCTTCGCTGCGCGCCAGTGCACCGATTCGCATCCATGACTGCGCCAACGTGGCAACATCCTTCCCGAACTTCCTCGGGTTGGCGGCTCAGGTCGGCATTCGTGTCGCCGAAGAGGTGCAAGCATGAGCATTCTCGCGTCGGTCATCGCCATTGATGGGCCAAGCGGCTCCGGTAAGGGCACGATCGCCGGCATTCTCGCGCGCAAGCTCGGTTGGTGTTTGCTCGACTCGGGGGCGCTGTATCGCTTGCTGGCATTTGCCGCGCGCAACCATGGCGTTGACCTGGCCAATGAAGATGCTCTGAAGATGCTTGCCGCTCATCTGGATGTGCAGTTCATCGCCGCCGCGGAAGGCCATGGCCAACGCATTATTCTGGAGGGCGAAGAGGTCACCGAAGCCATCCGTAATGAGCAGATTGGTGCCGACGCCTCTCAGGTGGCGGCCTTGCCTGCTGTGCGCGAAGCCTTGCTGCAGCGCCAGCGCGCCTTTCGCGAAGCGCCGGGCTTGATTGCCGATGGTCGCGACATGGGCACCGTGGTGTTTCCCGATGCCCCGCTAAAGGTCTTCCTCACCGCCAGCGCCGAGGAGCGTGCCCGTCGGCGCTACTTGCAGTTGAAGGCCAAAGGCGATGATGTTAGCCTTGCGAGTCTGCTAGAAGAGATCCGTGCGCGCGATGAGCGCGACACCCAGCGCGCCATTGCCCCCTTAAAGCCGGCACTTGACGCGATACAACTGGATTCCACGGAGCTTTCCATCGAGCAGGTGCTGGAACGGATTCTGAGTGAAGTTGCCGATCGCGACATCGCCGGATGAACAAGAAGACAGGCGGGGAACCAGTCCTTGACCGCATGGCTTCTTTAATTGAACGAACCCACATTGTCTGGAATGTGGAGCTGGGCGATTTTCCGCCCCTGATCAACAGGAATTAAAATGAGCGAAAGCTTTGCAGACCTCTTTGAAGAAAGCCTACAGACCCTCAACCTGCAGCCAGGTGCCATCATCACCGGTATCATTGTTGATATCGACGGTGACTGGGTAACCGTACACGCTGGCCTGAAGTCCGAGGGCGTCATCCCGCTCGAGCAGTTCTACAACGACGCTGGCGAGCTGACCATCAAGGTCGGTGACGAAGTTCACGTTGCGCTGGACGCGGTTGAAGATGGCTTTGGTGAAACCAAGCTGTCCCGCGAAAAAGCCAAGCGTGCCGAGTGCTGGATTGTTCTGGAAGCAGCTTTCGCCGCTGAGGAAGTGGTCAAGGGCGTTATCAACGGTAAGGTTAAAGGCGGCTTCACTGTCGACGTTAACGGCATCCGTGCGTTCCTGCCAGGTTCCCTGGTTGACGTCCGTCCAGTGCGCGATACCGCTCACCTGGAAGGCAAAGAACTCGAGTTCAAAGTTATCAAGCTCGACCAGAAGCGCAACAACGTTGTCGTTTCTCGCCGCAGCGTCCTGGAAGCCGAAAACAGCGCCGAGCGCGAAGCTCTGCTGGAATCCTTGCAGGAAGGTCAACAAGTTAAAGGTATCGTCAAAAACCTCACCGACTACGGCGCATTCGTCGACCTCGGCGGCGTGGACGGCCTGCTGCACATCACCGACATGGCTTGGAAGCGCATCAAGCATCCGTCGGAAATCGTCAACGTTGGCGATGAAATCGACGTTAAGGTTCTCAAATACGATCGCGAGCGCAATCGTGTTTCCCTGGGCCTCAAGCAACTGGGCGAAGACCCATGGGTTGCTATCAAGGCACGTTACCCAGAAAGCACTCGCGTAACTGCGCGGGTAACCAACCTGACCGACTACGGCTGCTTCGCAGAGCTGGAAGAAGGCGTGGAAGGCCTGGTGCACGTATCCGAAATGGATTGGACCAACAAGAACATCCACCCGTCCAAAGTCGTTAACGTTGGCGACGAAGTGGAAGTTATGGTTCTGGATATCGACGAAGAGCGTCGTCGTATCTCCCTGGGTATCAAGCAGTGCAAAACTAACCCGTGGGAAGATTTCTCCGGTCAGTTCAACAAGGGCGACAAGATCTCCGGCACCATCAAGTCGATCACCGATTTCGGTATCTTCATTGGTCTGGATGGCGGCATCGACGGCCTGGTTCACCTGTCCGACATCTCCTGGAACGAAGTGGGCGAAGAAGCTGTACGCCGCTTCAAGAAGGGCGACGAGCTGGAAACCGTTATCCTCTCCGTTGATCCGGAGCGTGAGCGCATTTCCCTCGGCATCAAGCAGCTGGAAGAAGATCCGTTCTCCGACTACGTTGCTGTTAACGATAAAGGCACCATCGTGCGCGGCATCGTTAAAGAAGTTGACGCCAAGGGCGCGATCATCACCCTGGCCGATGGCATCGAAGCCACACTGAAAGCCTCCGAAATCAGCCGTGACCGCGTTGAAGACGCGCGCAACGTACTGAAAGAAGGCGAAGAAGTTGAAGCCAAGATCATCAGCGTTGACCGTAAGAGCCGCGTAATCAGCTTGTCGGTCAAGTCGAAAGACGTTGAAGACGAAAAAGACGCAATGAAAGAATTGCGTACCAAGCAAGAAGTAGAAACCACCGGTCCGACCACCATTGGTGATCTGATCCGTGCGCAAATGGAAAACCAGAACTAAGTTCAGGTACTCCAGAAAAAGGGCGACTTCGGTCGCCCTTTTTTGTGTTCGCAAAAAAGTAGTCCATGTCCATCATTGCGGCGCCTGCATTTCTCGCCGCGTTGGCTGTTCGGGCCGGTCTGTGCTTGTTGCTTGACTTGGTCTTCCTGGCAGGGCTGGTAGATTCCCGGCGGGGGATTGGCGTTGCAGGCGTGAATGGGGTGTGGCGTATAAAAGGTTATGTCGTGGTTGCATCGTGTAAGTGCGGCAAGGGCTAAAAACTCAAACCTGTAGACGCGAGCTTGCTCGCGATGCCTGTGTCATGGTGGTGGCATTGCATGCCGAAATTGTGGGCTATTCAAAACCCGTTCAACATGCTAAAAACGATCTACCCAGTGATCTAGCCGCTTGATATAGAAGGGAAAACCATGACCAAGTCGGAGTTGATCGAACGCATCGTTACCCACCAGGGGCAGCTCTCATCCAAGGATGTCGAACTGGCCATCAAGACCATGCTGGAGCAAATGTCCCAGGCGCTGTCGACCGGTGATCGTATCGAGATTCGAGGCTTTGGTAGCTTCTCCCTGCATTTCCGTGCGCCGCGGGTTGGGCGCAACCCCAAGACCGGGGATTCGGTAAGCCTGGACGGCAAATTCGTCCCGCACTTCAAGCCGGGCAAAGAACTGCGCGATCGGGTGAATGAGGAGGAGTAAGCGCGCCAGGCGTGCGGCTTTGTGGCTGCCAACTCGCGTAGGTTCAGGCTTGACTCAATGTCCTTGTGAATGGTCAGCGTCAACCCCGGCGGCTTGCCCTTATTGAGGTGTCAAAATGTGTGCGGTATGACACAATCCCGCGCGCTAAAGCTGTTCACTTGAGCAGCTTTGCTGATGAGGCATGGATGATGTCTCGCGTCCCTCTGTCAGTGTTAAAGGATTAACCATGGACTACCCACAAATCCTGCATCACGGCGCCATTGTTGGCGTGACAGGCTCGTGTCACCAATTGCTGATGGACGCCGAGCACAGCCTGCTGATTGATTGTGGTCTGTTTCAAGGTGCCGAGTCCTCTCCTGATGGCGCTGCCGACGCTGAGCAGTTGGCGATTAATTTTCCCCTTGCCGGCATCAAGGCCTTGGTTGCCACCCATGTGCATATCGATCACGTGGGCCGTATTCCCCACCTGCTGGCCGCTGGCTTCAAGGGACCGATCCTCTGCAGTGAGCCATCGGCCAAGCTGTTGCCCATCGTTCTTGAGGATGCCTTCAAGCTTGGGTTTAGTCGTGATCAGCAGCAGGTCGAGCGTTACCTCAAGCTGCTTGAACAGCGCATTATTGCTTTGCCCTACGCCACTTGGTTTACCCTGGCCGACAATGCCGACCTTAAGGCTGCCATCCGTTTGCAGCGCGCCGGGCATATTCTCGGCTCCGCCTATGTCGAGATCGAACTGACCTACAAGACCACTGGTCTCAGCAAGCGCATTGTGTTTTCGGGTGATCTTGGCGCGCCCCATTCACCGTTGCTGCCCGCGCCAAAAGCGCCGGAACGGGCGGATATTTTGATTATCGAAAGCACCTATGGCGACCGCTTGCACGAAGATCGTCGCAGTCGTCGCCAGCGCCTGCAGCAGGTCATAGAGCAGGCCCTGGCCGACAAGGGCTCGGTGCTGATCCCTGCGTTCAGCATCGGTCGCACCCAAGAGTTGCTCTACGAGCTGGAGGATATTCTCCATGAGCATCCCGATTTTGCCGATCGGCGTCGTGGCACGCTTGAGGGTAGCGATGAGGCCATCGACTGGAACCGCTTGCCGATCATTCTCGATTCTCCTCTGGCCAGCCGGTTCACCCAGGTTTACCGCGAGCTTGCGCCTTTCTGGGATGGCGAAGCCCTGGCGCGCGTGCGCGAGGGGCGCAAGCCGTTGTCCTTCGCCAATTTGCTGACCGTGGACAGTCATCAGGCCCATCTGGCCATGGTCAAACGTCTGACTGAAACCGCGCAGCCGGCCATTGTCATTGCTGCAGGCGGCATGTGCGCCGGCGGACGTATCGTCGACTACCTCAAGGCCATGCTGCACGACTCAAGGCATGATGTGTTGTTTGTCGGTTACCAGGCGCAAGGCACTCCCGGACATGCCATTCAAACCTATGGGCCGAAGGGTGGCTATGTGCTGCTGGATGAGGTTCGTTACAATGTTGGCGCCAAAATTAGCACCATCGGCGGGTACTCCGCCCATGCCGATCAGCAAGGGCTGGTTGATTTTGTAACGCAAATGACCAAATGGCCGTCGAAGATACGCATCGTGCATGGTGATAACTCCGCAAAAAGGGCCTTGGCTGTGCGTTACCAAGCGCTTTACCGGCAGGCAAATCAAGCGGTTGAAATAACCATTCCCGGGGTCGTTGGTTTGTGAGCAATCTTCAATAAATCGATTTGCTCCTATACGGTCGATCCAGCCTAGGCTGTTTCACTATGAATAATCCGACCGGGTTGTTGTGAGGGCAAAGTAGATATGGCTGTTCTGTATGCTTTTGCTGGATTCGGGCGCAGACATTGTTGCGCGGATGCTGTGGTAATTTTAAATGGAGTGTGGGTGTGATGGCTGATTTGCTTCAGGTAAGTATCGATAAATTTAAAGGCAAGAGTGCGCTGATCGGTATAGTTGGTTTGGGCTACGTTGGCCTTCCACTGATGTTGCGTTACAATGCCATTGGTTTTCGTGTTCTTGGTATTGATATTGATACGGGCAAGGTCGACAAGCTCAATGCCGGCAAGAGTTATATCGAGCACATCGCAGCTGAGCACATTGCTAAGGCTCGCAATTCCGGATTTGAAGCTACGAGTGATTTTCGTCGCGCCAGCGAGTGTGATGCGTTGATCTTGTGTGTGCCGACACCTCTGAACAAGTATCGCGAGCCGGATATGAGCTTTGTGATCGATACCACTAACGCTATTAAGCCTTATCTGCGCGCTGGCCAAGTGGTTTCACTGGAAAGTACTACTTACCCAGGAACTACCGAGGAAGAGTTGCTGCCCCGAGTGCAGGAGAATGGCCTTGTGGTGGGGGAAGATATCTTTTTGGTCTATTCGCCCGAGCGGGAAGATCCGGGCAATCCGAACTTTGAGACACGTACGATTCCCAAGGTGATTGGCGGGCATACTGCGAACTGTTTGCAGGTTGGTATTGCGCTCTATGAGCAGGCAATTGATCAAGTTGTGCCGGTCAGTTCAACCAAAGCTGCGGAGCTGACTAAGTTGCTGGAGAATATTCATCGTGCGGTGAATATTGGTCTGGTTAACGAGATGAAAGTAGTTGCTGATCGCATGGGTATTGATATTTTTGAAGTGGTGGATGCCGCTGCGACCAAGCCCTTTGGTTTCACCGCTTATTATCCCGGCCCCGGCCTTGGAGGGCACTGCATTCCAATCGACCCCTTTTATCTGACCTGGAAGGCTCGCGAGTATGGGTTGCACACCCGTTTTATCGAATTGTCTGGCGAGATCAACAAAGCCATGCCCGAATATGTGGTGGGCAAGTTGATGGATGGGCTTAATGGCCGTGGTCAAGCTCTCAAAGGTAGTCGAGTGCTAGTGTTGGGGATTGCTTACAAGAAGAATGTCGATGATATGCGCGAATCACCTTCCGTGGAGATCATGGAGCTGATCGAGAGCAAGGGCGGCATTGTTGCCTACAGCGATCCACATGTTTTGGTCTTCCCGAAGATGCGTGAGCATCACTTTGAACTGTCCAGCGAAGCTCTTACTGCTAATAGCCTGGCCAGTTTTGACGCTGTGGTTCTTGCCACTGATCATGACAAATTCGACTACGGGTTGATCCAGGAGCACGCACGATTATTAATTGACAGCCGTGGCAAATACCGGGCGCCGCAGGCGAACGTTATCAAGGCCTGAGTATTTTTGCGTGTCGCACCTTGGGCAGCTCTATCGCCTAGGGTGATGACGGTGTGCTTCACTTGTTTACGAGAGACAACATGAAACGATTCGCCCTCATCGGCGCTGCCGGCTACATTGCTCCGCGTCATATGCGTGCCATAAAGGATACGGGCAACGAACTAGCCTGCGCCTACGACATCAACGACTCTGTCGGCATTATCGACAGCCTGTCACCTCAGAGCGAGTTCTTCACCGAGTTCGAGCGCTTCTACGATCACGCCTGGCGTCTAAAACGCGACACGTCAATGGCTCTGGATATTGTCTCGGTCTGTTCGCCTAATTACCTACACCACCCGCATATCAACGCGGGCTTACGCCTAGGCTGTGACGTGATTTGCGAGAAGCCTCTAGTGCCCAGTGTGACAATGCTTGATGAGCTGCTTCTCACTGAGAAGGAAACTGGTCGCCGGTTGTGGAATATCCTGCAGTTGCGCCATCACCAAGCGATCATCGACCTGAAACAGCAAGTCGAGGCGGGCAAGCAAGATCATAAGCACGAGGTTGAGCTGACCTATATCACCAGTCGCGGTAAGTGGTATATGGAAAGCTGGAAGGGTGACCCGCGCAAATCCTTTGGTGTGGCTACCAATATCGGCGTGCACTTCTACGACATGTTGCATTTCATCTTCGGTAAGTTACAGCGTAATGTCGTGCACTTCGCCAATGAATTTAAGGCTGCCGGCTATCTGGAGTATGAAAACGCGAGAGTACGCTGGTTTCTTTCCATTGACGCCAGTGATCTGCCTGATGCAGTCAAGGGCAAGAAGCCAACCTATCGCTCGATTACCTGCGATGGCACCGAAATTGAGTTCTCCGAAGGGTTCACCGATCTGCATACCGTTAGCTATCAGGCCATTCTCAATGGTAAAGGTTACGGTATCGAGGATGCGCGGCACTGCGTGGAAACCGTTGAAACGATCCGAACCTTGTCGCCTAGTCGCGCCCAGGATGGTGAGGGTCACCCGTTTCTTGCAGCTCTGTAAGCGCTCAAGCCGGCTTGCTGGCGATCAAACAACATGTATATGGTTCGTATGAATTATTTTCAGCATCCTAGCGCTATCGTCGACGAAGGCGCACAGATCGGCGAAGGTTCGCGCGTCTGGCACTTTGTGCATATCTGCGGCGGCGCACACATTGGCCAGGGCGTGTCGCTCGGGCAGAACGTCTTCGTCGGCAATCGGGTAGTCATCAGCGATAACTGCAAGATCCAGAACAATGTTTCGGTGTACGACGGAGTGACCCTGGATGAGGGCGTGTTCTGTGGCCCGAGCATGGTCTTCACCAACGTCTACAACCCGCGCTCGCTGATCGAGCGTAAGAGTGAGTATCGTGACACCTGGGTGAAGAAGGGCGCCACGCTCGGCGCCAACTGCACCATCGTTTGTGGCGTGACCATCGGCGAGTTCGCCTTCGTCGGCGCTGGCGCCGTGGTCAACAAGGATGTGCCGGCTTATGCCCTGATGGTTGGCGTGCCGGCACATCAGATTGGCTGGATGAGCGAATTCGGTGAGCAGTTGGAGTTGCCGTTGCAAGGCGAGGGCCGTGCCCCCTGCATTCATACCAATGCAACCTATGTGCTGTGTGGTAATAAATTGCATAAGGAGAGGCTGGCATGATCGAATTTATTGACCTCAAGGCGCAGCAGGCGCTGCTCAAGGAGCAGATCGATGCCGGCATTCAGCGCGTGCTCTCACATGGCCAGTACATTCTCGGCCCTGAGGTGAGCGAGCTTGAGGAAAGGCTTGCTGCCTTTGTTGGCGCGAAATATTGCATCAGCGTTGCTAACGGCACTGATGCCCTGCAGATCGCCCTGATGGCGTTGGGTATCGGGCCTGGCGACGAGGTCATTACGCCTGGTTTCACTTATATCGCCACCGCAGAGACAGTGGCGCTGCTGGGTGCCAAGCCGGCGTACGTGGATGTTTGCCCGCACACCTACAATCTCGATCCGACGCTGCTCGAGGCCTCCATCACTGCGCGTACCAAAGCGATCATACCGGTGTCGCTGTACGGCCAGTGCGCCGACTTCGATACCATCAATACCATCGCCGCCCGGCATGGTATTCCAGTGATTGAGGACGCGGCGCAGAGCTTCGGTGCCACCTATAAGGGCAAGCGCTCCTGCAATCTGACGACCATCGCCTGTACCAGCTTCTTTCCAAGTAAGCCGCTGGGCTGTTATGGCGATGGCGGAGCGATCTTCACCAATGACGAAGAACTGGCCAAAGTGCTGCGCCAGATCGCTCGTCATGGGCAGGACCGTCGTTACCACCACATCCGCGTGGGCGTGAATAGCCGCCTGGATACGCTGCAGGCCGCCATCCTGCTGCCCAAGCTGGAAATTTTCCCGCGCGAGCTGGAACAGCGCGAACAGGTTGCTCGTAGTTATGCCCGTTTGCTCGACGAGGTTGGCATCGCCGCGCCCTTCGTTGAGACGCACAACGTCAGTGCCTGGGCCCAGTACACCGTACAGGTAGTCGACCGTGATCAGGTGCAGGAGCGTCTTAAGGCCATCGGTGTCCCGACCGCGGTGCATTACCCGATCCCGCTTAATCGTCAGCCGGCGGTGAAGGACGACACGGCCTGCCTGCCAGTGGGTGATGCCATTGCCCAGCGTGTGATGAGCCTGCCGATGCATCCGTACCTGAAGGTGGCGGAGCAAAGCACCATCATCCAATCCCTGCAGGAGAGTCTGGGCGCATGAGCAAGAAAATCGTCACCATCGTCGGCGCGCGTCCGCAGTTCATCAAGGCCGCCGCGGTCTCGCGGGAGATTCTCAAGCACCCCGGCCAGTTCGAAGAGGTCATGATTCACACTGGCCAGCACTACGACCCGAACATGTCCCAGGTGTTCTTCGATGAGCTGGAAATCCCTGCGCCACGCTACAATCTGGAAGTATCCGGGGGTGGTCATGGTGTCATGACCGGGCGCATGCTCGAAGGTATCGAGCGCATATTGCTTGATGAGAGGCCGGACTGGGTGCTGATCTACGGCGACACCAACTCGACCTTGGCTGGCGCGTTGGCAGCAGCCAAGCTGCATATCCCGGTCGCGCATGTCGAGGCTGGTTTGCGCTCGTTCAATATGCGCATGCCGGAAGAGATTAACCGCATCCTTGCGGATCGTGTTTCCACACTGCTGCTGTGCCCAACCGAGGTGGCTGTCGAGAATCTGGCGCGTGAAGGCCTGGCTCAGGGCGTGCATAACGTCGGCGATGTGATGTTCGATGTGGCGCTGTACTACCGCGACCGTGCTCGCAACAACAGCAAAATCCTCAGCGCCTTGGGGCTGAGCGAGAAGGGCTTTGCTTTGGCGACCTGTCACCGTGCCGAGAACACCGATTCACGTGAACGCCTGACCGGCATTCTCAGTGCCTTGGCTGACATTGCTCGCGAACTGCCGGTGGTACTGCCACTGCACCCACGTACCCGCAAGCTGATTGGTGACTTTAAGCTGGAACACCTGCTCAAGCCGCTGAGCGTGGTCGAGCCGTTGGCGTTTCTCGATATGGTCGCCCTGGAGCAGGCTTCAAAACTCATCCTCACAGACTCTGGGGGAGTTCAGAAAGAGGCTTTCTTTTACCGGGTGCCATGTATCACCATGCGTGATGAAACGGAGTGGGTGGAAACCGTCGCGCAGGGCTGGAACCAACTGGTGGGCGCTTGCTACGAGCGAATCATGAGCGCGTTCACATCCCTCGCCGATGGTCGTGCCGATGACTCGAGCACGCCTTATGGCTCTGGTCATGCCAGCCGCATCATCCTCGAAGAATTGCTGAAAGAGGGTTAAACATGGGGGGGCTTGCCAGTTTGCTCACGCATCGACGCATTCTTTACGCCACCGTGCTGCAGGGTTTGAAGAAGCGCACCAGTGGAAATGCGTTGGGTGCGCTGTGGCTGTTGCTGTATCCCCTGCTTTTTTTGAGCATGTACAGTCTGGTGTTCGTGCAGATTCTGCAAGTGCGCATTCCGGGTCTTGGTACCTCGGATTACATTCTGGTTGTGTTCAGCGGTCTGGTGCCGTTCCTGGCGTTTGCCGAAGCGTTTGGCACCGGCACCACTAGCGTGGTCGCCAACCGCGACCTTTTAATGAACACCCTGTTTCCCATCGAACTAGTGGTGGCCCGTGAAGTGCTGATCGGTCACGTTACCATGGGCTTGGGCATGCTCCTGCTGTGGGGCGCGGTGTTGCATTTTCACGGTGCGCACTGGACTCACCTGTTGGTGCCGATGATCTACTTGCTACAAATCATGATGGTGCTCGGGCTGGTGTGGATAACCGCAACGCTCACTGTGTTTTTCCGCGATCTGCAACAAGCCATCCCGATTCTGGTGCTGTTTCTGATGATGGTTTCGCCCATCGGTTACACCGCCGACATGGTGCCAGAAGGCCTTAAGGCCTTGTTGTTGTTCAACCCACTGGCCTGGTTGATGGAGTTGTACCGCGCCTGCCTGATGCGCGGCGAAGTGCCATTGGAACAGTTGGGGCTGTTTGCCCTGTTTGCCGTCGTGTTGTTCACCCTTGGCGGGGCCCTTATCCTGCGCCTCAAACCCCTGTTTGCCGACCACGCCTGATGACGACCCTACCTGACTGTGCGATTTCCCTTGCTTGTGTCAGCAAGACATTCCGTCGCTTCCAGCATCCTGGTTGGCGGGCTCTAGATGCCTTGGGCTGGCCGGTATCTAAGCGCCGCTATGACGTGTTTCAGGCACTGACCGATATCGACTTGAACATTGTCCGTGGTGAAAAAGTGGCTTTGATCGGTCGTAACGGTGCCGGCAAAAGCACGCTGCTGCGTTTGATCGCCGGGCAGATGCGCGCGGATGCTGGGCAGATCCGCGTTAACGGCCAAGTGCAGGCCTTAATGACCCTGGGCACCGGCTTTCACCCAGATTTCAGCGGTCTTGAAAATATCCGCTCGGCGCTAGCCTATCAGGGGGTTGTGCCTTCGCAAGTGGACGCGTGCATTGAAGAAATCGCTGACTTCACCGAACTGGACAGCTTCCTGCAGCGCCCGGTGAAGGAATATTCGGCAGGTATGTACGCGCGCCTGGCTTTTGCTGTGGCTACCGCTATTACCCCCGAAGTGCTGATCATTGACGAGATTCTCGGTGCCGGGGATGCGTATTTTCTCGGCAAGTGCATCCAGCGTATGAAAACGCTCACCAGCCAGGGCGCCACCATCCTTTTCGTTTCCCATGACATCAGCTCGGTACAGATGCTCTGTGACCGTGGCATTTGGTTGGAGGGCGGGCGCATCCGCCAGGACGGCCCGTTGCTGCCGGTCAGCAAGGCGTACTTGGCCAGCATCCGCGATGAAGAAGAGAGGCGAGTACGAGCTAAAAGCATGTCGCTAACCCGTGGGCAGGTATCTGCCCTGACCGCAGCTAGCGGACAGACCAGCCTGCTGCGTCTGGTGGGCCGCGACGGAGTGGTGCCGACGCAGCCACTGCTGGTGGGGGCCGTTGACTATGGAGATACCAACGGACAACTGGGCAGCATCGATATGGCAGGCGCTCACGCAGGCGGCTCATGCCTGATCGTCGATCCGCAATTTATGAACTGGCAGCGCGCCGCGTCCTCTGTGAACGCCGGCTGTTGGGCATTTGGCGACTTCGGCGGGCGCTACCAGCATGCCCCGTTGCAATTGGCCTGGCCCAGCGGCGTGCCTGAAAACGCCTGGGTGCAACTACGATTGCGCAACAGCCCCAGCCATGCGGTATTGCTTGAGCAATATGATCCCGAACAAGGCGTGTATTGCACCCTGGCAGAAATAGCCGCTGGCAACGACGAGACCTGGACCGACCTGCGAGTACCGCTGCAAACCGAGTTCACTCTTGGCAGCAACCGGCATACCAAACTGCTCGCCGAGTTGCAGGAGTTGAGCAGTGACGACCGCTATGGCAGCGGTGAAGTACGGATCACCGGTTTTGGTTTCTTCGATGCCGAAGGTGCCCGCCGTCACACTTTGATTACCGGCGAGTCGGCTTTTGCTGTGATTGCCTTCGATGCCAGCCAGGCGGTGCTCGACCCTGTTCCCGTAGTCGCCATCTACCGCCCGGACGGCACCTGCGTGATGCAAGTAATCGCCAGCCTCAGCGGCCAGCGCTTTGCCAAGTTGGAAGGTAAAGGCGGTGTTCGCGTGGACTTTGCCCCGCTGTTGCTCGGTCCTGGCGACTACCTGATCTCGGTGGCCCTATTCCGCGAGCTGAACCTAGCTTCGGCCGTAGAACCCTCCTCTTACGATTTGCATGACCGTTGCCACGCACTGAAAGTGCTGCCGCCTTCGGGTATTCATGTACAGATCGGCGTGGTCAATCAGCCCGCACACTGGGAGCTGCTGTCGTGAGTCAAGACACGCGCCTATACGACGAAGCCCAAGTCTGGGACCAGTCCCTGCAGGTCGGGCAACTCAATCTGGTGCAAGCTATTCGCGACTTCTGGCCGGCTGACATCGGCTCTGTGCTGGATGTCGGCTGCGGTGACGGCAAGCTGACCTCACGTCTGGATGCTCCCGGCGAGCCAAAAATTGTCGGTCTGGATAGCAGCGCCGAAGCGCTCTCGCGCCTACCTTTCGACAGCGTATTGGGCGATGCCCAGGCACTGCCGTTTCCCGGCGCTGCGTTCGACCTGGTGATGAGCACTGACACTCTCGAACATATGCCCGATGCCGAAGAAGCCACCGCTTGGGACGAACTGTTTCGCGTCGCCGACAAAGCGGTGTTGGTTGCCGTACCGTTTCGGGAAGAGTTGCTCGATGCTACCACCCGTTGTGCCGACTGCGGCGAGACCTACCACGTCAACTGGCACCAGCGTCGATACGATATCGCCGACTTGCACCGCC
>DAITLT010000004.1:10846-12042 GCA_036835505.1 Pseudomonas sp. | reverse complement strand
TGGCAGGTGCGGGCAACGGTCCTGACGGGGGAGCCCTGGAGCGCCATGTTGCCGCCGGAAACTCACCTGCGCCGTAGTGCCTTGGGCGACTGGTCGGGCTGGGAACTGGCGATTTGTCCGCACTGCGGCAGCGGTGGGCGCGCTGCTGCGCCCGAGCAGCCGCTGCCGTCGCTGCTCGCCCAGGCCTTGGCTAAAACGCTGTACCCGGCGTTGGCCGAGCAACGCTATTGCCGCAGTCACAGTGAAATTCTGGTGATTTTTCAACGCAACGCCGCGCTTACATTGCCAGCACCGCGCTTGGTCGAAGCAAATTCGCAGCCCGCGTCCAGAGTTGACTTTAACTACGCCCCTGCAGCCGACTTGCGCCCGTTTTGTCAGGTCGCCCAGCGGGTGGCCTGCGCCGACGGCCGTTGGCGCCTGCAGTTCCCGCTGTTTGAAGCCGCGCCCACCCTGCGTGTCAGTCGCAAACCCGGCAGCCAGGGCGCACTACAGCTGATGCTGGAAGACAGTATCGGCAGCCTGTTCAACGGCTGCGTGCTGGAAGACGGCCAGGCCCACAGCGCGCATCAATTGTCCCGCCCACCAGTAGCTGGCTATTACGGCGTGCTGGGTTCCTGCGCCAATGTCGAGCCATTCGCTAGCGTGCAGTTGGGTGAGGCACCCGAGGTGCTCTGGGTGGTGGGTGATAATAACGCGTTCCGCTACCTGCAATTGAGCGATGCACCGCAGTTGCTGTATGTTCAGGTTTCACAGACGCTCTGGTTCGACCCGGCGACTCTGAGCGCCGCCGAAATCGCCGTAATACCCACTCCTGCTCAGGTGCTCGCCGGCTTG
The DNA here is from genome assembly GCA_036835505.1 of Pseudomonas sp. Classification (GTDB taxonomy): domain Bacteria; phylum Pseudomonadota; class Gammaproteobacteria; order Pseudomonadales; family Pseudomonadaceae; genus Aquipseudomonas. The sequence continues at coordinate 11,208 of DAITLT010000004.1, read as the reverse complement.
CAAGCCTGCTTCGACAGTGCGTTGCAAAGTGAGTCGATGTACATGCACAGCGAAGCGCTGGCCGTAGAGTTGAACCAGTTGCGTGTACACATTCAAAATCTAACGGCAGAGCGCGACGGCCTGTCGGTGGTCGCCACTGACGCCAACCGTCTGGCCGTAGAAATGCAGAACCTCAGTGCCGAACGCGCTGCCCTGCAACAGCGTGCAGTGGAAGCTGATCGCTTGTTGGTGCAATTGCAAAACCTCGTTGCCGAGCGGGACGTCTTGCAGCAAAGAGCAACCGAAGCGGAACAGCTTGCAGTGCAACTGCAGAACCTCAGTGCCGAACGCGCTGCCCTGCAACAGCGTGCAGTGGAAGCTGA
>DAITLT010000004.1:0-10746 GCA_036835505.1 Pseudomonas sp. | reverse complement strand
TCGCTTGTTGGTGCAATTGCAAAATCTCGCTGCTGAGCGTGATGCCTTGCTTCGCCGTGCTCGCGAGGCCGATCAATTGGCGGTGCAGGTGCAAAATCTCAGTGCTGAACGCGATGCGCTTCTGCAGCGCGCGCTTGAGGCTGACCGCCTCGCGGTGCGGGTGCAAAACCTCCACGCTGAGCGTGACGTCTACAGCCAGCGCGCCGCCACTGTCGACCAACTGAGCGTACAGCTGCAAAACTTGGATGCCGAGCGCGATGCGTTATCCCGGCAAGTGAAAAGTCATATCGAAACGCAGCAACAGCAAGACCAACACTTCCATCAGCGCTCGTCAGAAGCGCAAGCCCAGCTACAAGAGGTGCTAGGGCGCCTTGCCGAGCTGGAGGTCGATAACCAACACCTCAAGCACCAATTGCATACCAACCAGACCCGGTTAGTGCAACTCAATCAACATATGGAAAACCGGATGGGCATCGCCGTCAGGAACACGCTGGCGAGTCTGGTTAACAAGAAGTAAGGGAGAAGAGCCATATGGCTCACGTTTTAATGCTGTGTCACGATCAGAACCTGGATCGTCGGGTTGTGGCGCAGGCCGTTACCTTGATTGCCCGAGGGCATGCCGTGCGGTTGTTGGCGTTATCGCACGACGGCGATACGCATCATGAGCAAACACCTGAAGGTATTGAGCTCACCCGTATCGGTTTGAATTACATCATTCCAGAAAACCCCACCTACACCGATTATATGAAGCGGCAATACCGCTTCAACGACGTTCTTAACTGGGGTGCCAATCGCTACCCCAGCCGCCTGGGCATTTTCCAGCGTCTGTTCAACTACGCTAGCCGCCTCAACTGGACGCTGTACAAAGCGCTATTGCTGATGCGTTACCGTAATCGTGAGCTGCACGACCCGCTGCCCTTCCGGCAGGCCTTCGTCCGCCATGGCCAGGAATTCCCCAGCGACCTGGTGCAGGTGCATGACTTGCCAGCCCTCGAAGCCGGCGCCGAACTGGCAGCCGTCTGGGGCGTGCCGTTGGTGTATGACGCGCACGAGCTCTACCCGGAGCAGAAGTCTTTCTCCACCGTGCAGCGACACATCTGTTCCAAAGCCGAAGCCAAGCACATCAAGAAGGCTGACTTGGTGTTCGCCGTAAACGAATCCATCGGCGACGAAATGGCTCGTCGTTATCAGATCGCCAAGCCGGTGACTCTGCTAAACGCCATCGACCCGTTGCCGGATTTTGACCCCGCGGCGCGTTACGACCTACTGCGTGAGAAGCTGAATTTGCCGGCCGAACGGCGCATCTTGCTGTTCCAGGGAGGCTTCGCGCCGCACCGCAACCTGGAAACTCTGATCCAGGCCATGGCCCATGTAAAAACTAACGATGTCGATCTAGTGATGATGGGTTTTGGCGCCTTTGGCGATCAGCTCAAAGCCAAAGCCACCCGCCTCAAGTTGTTGGGTAAGCGTATTTACTTCCTGCCCGCTGTGCCGCAGAGCGAACTGCTGCAACACAGCGCCTCTGCGGACATCGGCATCATTCCGTACCCACACATAGACCTGAACTCCTACTACTGCACCCCGAACAAGCTCTTCGAATTTATTCAGGCCGGCCTGCCGATTCTGGCTAACGACTCGCCTGAGCTGAACCGCTTCGTGCGCGCCAACGGTTTCGGCTACTCCGCCGCTATGGTCAACGCCAAGCAAATAGCCAGCGCCATCGACATAGCCTTCGCCGCCGGAGACTTCCCGAAATGGCGCGGGGCTATTGTGCAACGCAGAAGCGAGTTTGCCTGGTCGGCGCAAGATGTCATATATGCCAACGAAATGAACCGCTATCTCGACGTCCCTGTGACAACTACCCAAACCACGGCTGGAGCTTTCTGATGCGCTGTGTAAGCCAACGCCTTCGGGCGCTTTTTTTCGTTACGGCTTTTGCATTCGGCGCTGCCGCAGTACAAGCACAAGACCAAACCAATGTTGATCAAGCCAAGCATATGGTCGATAACCAAGGCGTTCCGCAGCTATCCATCGATGGCGTCGGCAAGGTTGCCCACCCAGCCTGGACTGCGCTCTACGCACTGGCTTATGCCGGTGTGGAGGACTACGACCCGAGTATCGGCCTGAAAGCTGACTCGCAGCATTTCGCCGCGGCCATCGATTGGCTGAAAGCCAACCTCGCACAAGACAAAAACGGTTTGTGGGTATGGCCGTACAACTTCGATAGCACCTACAACGATGTGGCCATCAAAGCTCCTTGGAGTAGTGCGTTTGCCCAAGCAGTCGGAGTCCAGGCGCTACTAGCACACTGGAAGCAAACGGGTGACCAAGGCAGCTTGGATACAGCCAAGAAAGCAGCAGAACCGTTGTTTGTACCTATTAGTAAGGGGGGCTTCCTGTTCTCCACTGGGCAGGATATCTGGTTCGAAGAAATCCCAGCTTCCGCCACTAATCCTTCACACATCCTGAACGGTCATATGCGTGCACTACTTGCATTAGGCGAGTTGAAGGACGCTACTGGCGATGCGCGCTATGAGGAATGGTTTGCCAAAGGCGCCGACACTCTGCAGCGTTGGTTACCGCTTTATGACGCCGGTTACTGGTTACGCTATGACCTTAATCCGCGTAAAGAAGAGCTGCTGTTTCGTTTGGCCAATCCGTACGGCTTCGCCAATCCGGAAGTTGCTATCGACCGCATCGTGCTGCGTGACCCTGTCTCTGGGAAAGAGTCGGTGTTGGACGTCGGCAGTGCGAATGACGCCGAGGGCACCCTGCGAATTGCCGGTAACGACTGGGGCCAGATTGAGCAGGTTAATGGGCATTCGGTACGCCGCTTGCGCCCGGCAACCGGCGAGCGTGAGGCTGAAGACAGTTCAGGGCAGATGGCCGCGCCATACAGCTATTTCTATCTAAAGTTGCCGAGTGAGTGGAAAGACAACCTGCGTAAGGAACGCTTTGAGCTAAGTGTTGAGTATCTGGATGAGTATCAGGGAAATCTAGAAGTTCAGATTCGTTCAATGGCGCCAGACAGTAAAACTTTTCAGCCTGTACCAGATGGTGAACTCCTTCTATCAGATTCTGGTACATGGCGAACATGGACTGTGCCTGTTAAACCTCGAGATCTCGGGTACTGGGTGGGAAAAACCTACGGTCTAAAGCACGCAGAATATCTCACTAAACTTTCCGGCCGGGATAAGCGTTTTCGCACTTGGGCTGAGATAGCCAACGCCTATGTCAACCAGTTGCCCAATGCGAGCTATGAAAAGGTTAAGCCTGAGGCGGACAAAGTCCCTGATCAGACGCCCGTATTGCCTTGGTACTCAATGGATGCCCAAGGTGTTTTGATGATGCACGTGCAAGATGCACGTTCAATATTGGAGACTGGCACTGCTGTTTACTCCCCGTACATTGTTGCGAGCCAGGCCATCGACGGTCAGAGCATGGCTGGGTTGGACCTGATTCTCAAGAAATTCAATATTGATAAAACTTCGATAAAAAAAGAGAATGCGTTTAAGTGGCTGCTGGATCCGAAGAATCAAATCGATGCCGGTGATGCAGTGGTATATAGGTTCAATTTTATGAACGTATATAACGATGTTGTAACGTCTGATCCTTGGCAGTCATCGTTCGGCCAGACCTACGTCCTGAAAGCTTTACTTCAGTATTTCAAAAATCAGCCGGCAAACAAAGTTGCGCTCGAAAACCTGGCCGCGTCAGTAATGAAAGCGTATTCGGTGGATATTGCCGATGGAGGGCTGGCGCACTACAGTAAGTCGGGCGAGTTATTTTTTGAAGAGGTACCAAGCCGTACGCATGTTCTGAATGCTCAGTTATCCGCCATGCCTGTTATTTATAAAGTAGGAGAGGATCTTAAACTGCCGTTAGGGGGCGATTTGTTTTCTAGGGGCGTTGAGTCCCTGGCGAATAATCTGAGTAAATTTGATACTGGTTACTGGCTTCGCTACGATCTGAATCCGAAAAAAACTCTCTTTTTCCAGATTGACTGGTTGGCGGGAACGTCTTCCCCTCTTATCGAAAGTTTTGATCTGAAAGCCCCTCAGTTTGCTAAATATGTTCACCTCAATGTCGGAAGTGAAGATGCGTTTGAGGGTGGAAGTAAGATCGCGGGGCTGGAATGGGGAGCGGTTCAATCTGTGGATGGGCGCCAAGTTCGCGCGTTCACCAATGGGTATGAGGCACATAACGAGGCTGTCAAGGGCGGCTCTCGCCAGAATGTTTATTTCTCAATGCAACTGCCGGTCGCCAAGTTTAATGATTATTTCGACGTTCAGCCCCATAAGTTGGTTGTTCGGTATAAGGATATTTCGGTTGGTAAATTTGCAATAAAAATTCAATCTATAAACGAAGGTAATGTGCTTGATCTTACCCCGTTGCATAATGCGGTAATCACGACCGTAGGTGATCAGCAATGGAAGACCGCTGTTGTCGACGTGCTTCCCGCGGATATGGGTTGGTATAAAGGCTCTGATTACCAAGTGTTTGAAGTTCAGCAAATGGAGCAAATTGCTGAGCTTACGGGCGACTGGTTCTTTAAACAGTATGCTCTTCGCCATCGCTACTTTTTGGATGCCAAGGCCAAGGGGCAGCCAGTGATCGTGCAACCTGCGTACAAATCCCCTCTGCAGTCTGTTGGACTATCAGTTATCCAAGCCTCACCGACATACGATGGGTTCGGCTTTGAAAATGCGCTGGATGGCGACCCCAATAACGACTATGTCGCCAGCATAGAGAACACCTCGCTAGAATACGTTGATGTGAGGTTGGATAAGCCAGTTTTGGCAGGTGTGCTCAAATTTCGCTGGGAGAGTCGTGCTAACTACGCCCAAAAGGTTAGTGTTTTTGCTCTTGATGCCGCTGGAGCTGTTACGCAGGAAATAGCGAGTGCCGAATTTAAAGACGGCGAGGATGCTGAACTTCAATTAAAAGCTTCCAGTCAGTTTCAGTCGTTGCGTATCGAGTTTTCTTCCTTCGTTGGCCAGCCTCGGCTGCTTGCGCGGTTGATAACGTTAAGCGCTTCGTTGTTGGGTAAAGATGAAAAGATTGAAGCGGCGAGTCATTCATTATCTAAAAAATCCAAAGGAGATTTTCTGGATGCAAAAGATTCACGTAATCCGTTAAATATTTTTAGAATTCCTGTTACCTTGAAGGTGAAGGCACTTTCTGATGAGCTTGTTAATGATGTGATTGATGATCATCAGAAGATTTTGACGTTTATGAAGTATGTCGACGATTTTGCAGTTGGCGTGGCAAATTCTTTAACGCCGGACGACACAATTCTGGAGCGGAAAGGTGCTTGTGGCTCATTTACCAATACGGTGCTGGCGTTAGCAGCAGCGCAAGGATTTGAGGGGCGAGTGATTAGTCTTTTAAACTATCCGGAAAATGATGGGCATGCAGTTGCTGAGATTAAACTGAAGGATAAGTGGGCGCTTTACGATCCAACCTATGGTGCATTTTATACTCTGCCTGGTTCTGATATTCCTCTTTCGTTTTATGAAATAAAAGAATCTTATGAGAGAGGAGTGGCGGTAGTTGTACATCACAGCTCTAGGCGGGGTGGTGTTAACGACTATACGGGGCGCAATATTTTTACTAAGGCAAATCCGTTGGGTGTAATCGGCCCAAGTAAGCCACTTTTGTTTCCGCTTAAATTTACCCTTCCGGTTCGTCACTCGCTTGAGGTTTCTGAGTTTGGTGCTAAATGGCAGGGTGCAAGTTTTATTGGCGCAGAGTCGACAAATCAGCAGCAAGACTGGACTTTCGATGGTCTCAAAACCGGTGCTCACTATACCTTCGAGATAACGGCGAAGAGTTTGGGTGGCGATTTAGATTTTAAGGATTTGACGTTTAACTTGCAGTCGGTGATTCATCGTTCTGATGGAGCCGAAAAAAAGTTGTTGCACAAATTTAATTTTGCTGACGGCAAGCCTCAAACTTGGAAGATTTCATTTGTGGCAAGTGCAGAGACGCAGAAAATTTCACTTGAGCACGAATATCTGGGGCCGAATTATCGGTATATGAATATGCAGAGCTACAAGCTCTATAAAGATAAATGATTGAGTAGGCGCGTTTTATGTGCGGAATAGCAGGGTCGCTAGCGACATTCGGGAACAGCGGTGAAATCACACATTCGCTGAAAAAAATGATGGCCGCCATCCGCCACCGCGGCCCCGACGGCGATGGTCTCTGGCTGGACGAGCGCCGACCGGTTGGCCTAGGCCATGTGCGCCTGGCAATCATCGACCCCGAGCACGGCAAGCAGCCGATGGTGACCGAAGACGGTCGCTTTATCGTTGTGTTCAACGGCGCCATCTACAACTATCTGGAGCTGCGCCGCGAGTTGATTGGCATGGGGCATCCGATCCACAGCTATTCGGATACCGAAGTGCTGTTATACGCCTACCGTGAGTGGGGCGAGCGTTTTGTAAATAGACTTCTGGGCATGTTTGCGTTCGCCATCTGGGATAAGCATGAGCAACACCTGTTTTGCGCCCGTGATCGCATCGGCATCAAACCGTTCTATTACCACTTCGATGGGCGTCGTTTGTTGTTCGCATCCGAGATTAAGGCGATCATTGCCGATGAGGGTGTGATGGCGCAGGTCAATCCTGATGCTCTACAGGATTATCTGACGTTCCAGTTCTGTCTGGATGAGAAGACCTTGTTCCAGGGGGTGGATAAGCTGGAGCCGGGTCACTGCCTTTCGGCTTGGTACGAGGGCGAAACCCTCAAGGTGCAGGCGCGCCAGTATTGGGATCTGCACTACAACATTGATGAAGAGCACGATGAGCGTTATTTCATCGACACACTGTCGGGCCTGATCGACGACTCGATCCGTCTGCATATGCGTTCAGATGTGCCGTTGGGCGCACATCTGTCCGGTGGTCTGGATTCCAGCGCCATTGTCTGTCTGGCTTCGCGCATGCTGGGCGGCGAAAAGATGAACACCTTTACCGGGGCATTCAACGAAGGGCCGCAGTTCGACGAGACCGGCTATGCGAAGGATGTTGCTGCGTTTGCCCGCACTCAGTACAACGAAATCTATATACCGGCCGGCAACGAGCTGGCGGATATGCTGCCGCGCCTGATGTATTACATGGACGAACCGCTGGCCGGCCCAGGGGTGATTCCGCAGTACTACGTGTCGCAGTTGGCTGCCAAGCATGTAAAGGTGGTCATGGGCGGGCAGGGTGGTGATGAGTTGTTTATCGGCTACGCACGTTATATGGCCCTGTATTTGGAGAAGTGCCTGTCCGGTGCGATCTACCAGACGGCCAGCCAGAACCGTTATGCGGTATCGCTGGAGTCTATCGTGCCGAATCTACCGCTGCTGGCGACCTACCAGCCGATGCTGCAAGGGCTGTGGAAAAACGGTTTGTTCGCGCCCCATGACCAACGCTATTTCAGTCTGCTGGATCGCAGCGAGGGTATGGCACAACTATTCAATCGGGGCGCGTTGCAGGGCAGGGGGGGCTATTCGTCGTTTGAGTCGTTCCAGCGTATTTTCAACCGCGATGGGCTGCATTCATTGATTAATCAGATGACCTATTTCGATTTGAAAGGCTCGCTGCCGGCGTTGTTGCATGTGGAAGACCGCACCAGCATGGCTGCCTCCATCGAATCACGGGTACCGTTGCTGGATCACCGTATTGTCGAGTTCATGGCCACCATTCCGCCGAATATCAAGTTTGCAGGTGGTCAGATGAAACACTTATTCAAGGCGTCGGTGCGCAGTGCGGTGCCGCAGAGCATTTTCGAGCGTAAGGACAAGATGGGCTTCCCAACGCCGCTCACCCAGTGGACAAAAGGCGTGGCGCGCGACTTTGTGCGCGACACACTGCTCTCTGATCGTGCGCGCCAGCGCGGCTTGTATGACGTGGCGGCGGTAGAGAAAACCCTGGGCAACGAACGTGAGTTCAGTCGAGTGGTTTGGGGCCTGCTGTGCCTAGAACTGTGGCATCGCATTTTCATCGATGGAGATATGAAGCCCAGTGGCATCTGATCTCAAGGCGCCTGCACGGCGGGTGCTGATGTTGTGCAATGACCGGCAGATTGATCGGCGGATTCTTCTTCAAGCAGACAGCTTGGGGGAGGACGGTTGGCAGGTCACCATTTTGGCGATGCCACTGGATGGGGCGGTGGCTTTGGATGATCCGCGCGTTGTGCGAATAGGTGCTCGAACCGAATCAGTGGCGCGGCGAGAAAATCGCGTGCTTGAGGCATATAGGCTGGTTCGTCGGTATCTGCCGATGAATGGCCAATTTATGCGGCTGTTGAAGTCTTTTGCTTGGCGTTTTTTGGTCGATCATGAACGCTTTTATCTCAATCTGTTTCTTACTGATGCTCGTCAGTATTTGGCGGATATCGTGGTGGCACATGATTTGCCAATGCTTGCTGTCGGCCGGGTATTGGCCCGTGATTTTGGCGCCCGTTTGATCTATGACAGTCACGAGTTGTATACCGAACAAGAGTTCTCGCGCGGGCAGCAGGCGAGCTGGACGAAGGTCGAACGACGGCATATTCATGCCTGTGATCGAGTAATTACAGTTAACCCGTCGATTGCTCGTGAGCTAGAGACGCGCTATGGGCTGACGGAGGTGGCCGTCATTCATAACGCGGAGCGCATCAGCCCGCTTGGGCCTCGCTCTTGGTATTTGCATGAGTGTTTCGGCATTCCTCGTGAGCATCGGGTTCTGTTATTTCAGGGCGGGTTTTCTGCTGGGCGCAATTTGTTTGAGCTGGTCGAGGCTATGCTGTTGCTGCGCGAACCTGGAGTTCACCTTGTACTGCTGGGCGATGGCCAACTTGCCGATGCTCTGCAGCGCTTGATCAAGCGCAAGGGGTTGCAGTCGCGCGTACATCTACATCCTGCCGTCGCCCAAACGCAATTGCTTGAGATAACTGCTGCAGCGGACGCTGGTGTGATTCCTTATCAGGCGATCTGTCTGAACAATTACTACTGCACGCCGAACAAGTTGTTCGAGTTCATTGCTGCCGGGTTACCGATCCTGGCCAGCGACTTGCCAGAGTTGCGGCGTTTGGTTGTGGGTAATCAGATTGGTTGCGTTGGTGATTTGACCACGCCACAGGCCATGGCGAAGATGATCGAGCAATTCTTTGCCGATGGACTGCGCCAACAATTCTGGCGTGAGCGTCTTGCCGTAGTTCGACAGGAGCTCAGTTGGCAGAGGGAAGGTGAGAGCCTCAAGCAGCTCTACAGGGCGTTCAAATGAAGGTTGCGGTGGTTTACCAGTACTATCAGGGGCACTCTTCACCGGGGCATTCGCTGGTGTATGAGCTTACCCAGCATCTGGCTGCCAATGGCCATGAGGTAACAGTGGTCTCTGGTGAGACTGGCTACATGCGTCGCGAGCAACCGCTATTGCCTTGGTACAGACGCCTGTTACGGCGGGAGCAGGACGGTGGTGTGCAGATCATTCGCACCTATACCTATAGCGAGCTTCATCGCAGTTATCTTGGGCGCTTGCTCAGCTTCATCTCATTTTCGCTGACGGCTCCGTTTGGTCTATTGAGCGTTGATAGGCCGGATGTCGTGTTGGCATCTTCCCCTCCTATTTTTCCAATGCTCTCCGTCTGGCTGGTCTGCAAGTTGCGAGGCATCCCGATGGTTTTTGAAGTTCGGGATCTGTGGCCGGAGTCTGCCGTGCAGATGGGTATTCTGCGCAATCGGCAGCTAATCGCCATCATGTCTTGGATGGAGCGACTGCTTTACGATAAGGCTGCCCATATTGTTACTTTGACCCATGGCATTCGGAATGATATTCAGAGGCGGGGCTGGCCGGCAGAAAAACTGGCAGTAATTACCTGCGGTATTGATACTCAAATGCTGTTTCCAGATCCCGAGGCCGGGGCCGAAATTCGGCGAATACATGGCTGGGATGACCGCAATATTGTTTTGTATTTTGGTGCGATGGGTGAGGCTAATAATCTGGATGTGATTGTTGATGCTGCTATGCATTGTCAGGATCGAAAAACTCTTTTCGTTTTGATTGGTGATGGTATGAGGCGTTCACATGTTGAGGGCCGTGTTGCAGAGTTGAAGATCGATAATGTGCTGTTACTGGCTCCGGTATCCAAAGACGTGGCGCGTGGATTTATTAATGCGGCGGATTTGTGTCTGGTCACTTTGCAGGATATTCCTCTATTTAAAGGAGCTATTCCTACAAAGTTGTTGGATTACATGGCCTGCGGCAGACCGGTCTTGTGCGGTGTTGGGGGGGAGGCTGCCGAGATAATTGAGGCTGCTCAAGCGGGGGTTATATTTGCGCCGAATTGTGCTTTGCAGCTTTCAAGCTTTGTCAGTGAGCTGATGAGTGATGAGTCTCGCCGACTCGATATGGGCTGCAGGGCGGCACAGTATATTCAAAGCAATTTTGATGCGGCTTCAAGCCGGGCGGCGATGACTGAGGTATTGCAAAAGGCTGTTGAAGCTGACTGAGATTTTGCGCGATCGATTTCGTATCGATCCTGCCCCGAGGAAGTAGTGCTCTTGTAGGTTTGATACGTTTGCCGACCCATTGGTTTGATAGATTAGCTAAAGTGGCAACTGGCCTGGCATCGAGGGTTTCCTAAAGCGATTTTTCAAGATGCTGAGCAGGCATCCATATAAAGCTTATTTCCGTCCGAATGGAATTGAACATACTTTTGAGTCCTGAATTCATAGAATAAGTGCAACGTTTGAAACGATAGGCAGAGAGTCAGCCA
>DAITLT010000003.1:15971-30185 GCA_036835505.1 Pseudomonas sp. | reverse complement strand
TGGCCTTGGCGATCCCCAGGGGGATCGACACCAGGTACATGATCAGGGTGCTCCACAGCCCGAGGGAGACAGACACCGGCATCTTCTCGATGATCAGGTCGGTGACCTTGGCGTCGCGGAAGAAGCTTTCACCAAAGTCCAGGTGCAGGTAGTTGACCAGCATGATCCAGAAGCGCTCGGGGGCCGGTTTGTCGAAGCCGTACATGCGTTCGATCTCGCTGACCAGCTCTGGGTCCAGGCCCTGGGCGCCGCGGTAATTGGAGCCGGCCACCGAGACCTCGGCACCGCCGCCGGCGATCCGGCTGGTGGCGCCGTCGAAGCCTTCCAGCTTGGCGATCATCTGCTCCACCGGGCCACCGGGCGCCGCTTGGATGATCAGGAAGTTGATCAGCAAGATGCCAAACAGGGTGGGAATGATCAGCAGCAGCCGCCTAAGGATATACGCCAGCATCTTATTGCTCCGTGCTTGCGGGGGCTGCTGCAGCCGGCGCGTCCGGCTTGGCCCACCAGGTCAGCAGGCCGACGTCGTATAGCGGGCTGATCTCGGGACGCTGCAGGCGGTCCCAGTAGGCCACGCGCCAGGTCTTGATATGCCAGTTGGGGATCACGTAATGGCCGGCCAGCAGCACGCGGTCGAGGGCGCGGGTGTGGGTGACCAGGTTCTGCCGTGAGTCGGCATTGATCAGGCCCTCGACCAGGCTATCGACGGCCGGGTCCTTGAGGCCGATAAAGTTGCGGCTGCCGGGGTTGTCTGCGCTGGAGGAGTGCCAGTATTCGCGCTGTTCATTGCCTGGCGAGCTGGACTGGCCGAAGCCGCCGACGATCATGTCGAAGTCGCGCGAGCGCAGGCGGTTGATGTACTGGGACACATCGACGCGGCGAATCACCAGCTCGATGCCGAGGTCGGCGAGGTTGCGCTTGTACGGCAGCAGCACCCGTTCGAAATCGGTCTGGGCGAGCAAAAACTCCAGGCTGACGGGCTTGCCGTCGGCGTCGACCATCTTGTCGTCGACGATCTTCCAGCCGGCTTCCTGCAGCAGTTGATAGGCGCGGCGTTGCTGCTCGCGGATGATGCCGCTGGCGTCGCTGCGCGGCACCTCGAAGGCACTGTTGAACACCTTGGGGTCGAGTTGGGCGCGCAGCGGTTCGAGGATGTTCAGCTCGTCGCTGCCCGGCAGGCCGCTGGCGGCCAGTTCGGAGTTCTCGAAGTAGCTGCGGGTGCGGGTGTAGGCGCCGTTGAACAGTTGCTTGTTGGTCCACTCAAAATCGAACAGCAGACCCAGGGCTTCGCGCACGCGCAGGTCCTGAAACAAGGGCCGGCGGATGTTGAAGACGAAGCCCTGCATGCCGGTGGGGTTGTGGTTGGCGATCTCTTCCTTGTGCAGGCGCCCGTCCTTGACCGCCGGCACGTCGTAGGCGCTGGCCCAGTTCTTCGCGCTGATTTCCAGCCAGTAGTCGAACTGCCCGGCCTTGAGGGCTTCGAGCGCCACCGTGGTGTCGCGGTAGTAGTCGATCAGGATGCTGTCGAAGTTATAGAAGCCGCGGTTGACCGCCAGCTCGTTGCCCCAGTAGTCCTTGACCCGCTGGTAGCGAATGCTGCGCCCGGCGGCCACATCCGCCACCTTGTAGGGGCCGCTGCCGAGGGGGATTTCCAGGTTGCCCTTGTTGAACTCGCGGTTGCTCCACCAGTGTTTCGGCAGCACCGGTAGCTGGCCGAGAATCAGCGGCAGTTCGCGATTATTGTTGCGCTTGAAGTCGAAGCGCACGCGCTGGGCGTCCTCGGCGGTGGCCTTGGCCACGTCGGCGTAATAGGCCTTGTACTGCGGGGCGCCGTCTTTCATCAGGGCGTCGAAGGTGAAGACCACGTCGGCGGCGGTGACGGCCTGGCCATCATGGAAGCGTGCCTGCGGGCGCAGGTAAAAGCGTACCCAGCTGTGGTCCGGCGCCACTTCGATTTTCTCAGCCAGCAAACCGTATTCGGTGAAGGGCTCATCCAGGCTATGGCGGGTCAGGGTGTCGTAGATCAGGCCGATGTCATCGGCGGCCACGCCCTTGTTGATAAACGGGTTGAGGCTGTCAAACCCGCCAAAGCCGGACTGGCGCAGTTCGCCGCCTTTGCGGGCGTCCGGATTGACAAAGTCGAAGTGCTTGAAGTCGGCCGGGTACTTGGCCGGCTCGCCATACAGGGTCAGGGCGTGTTGCCCTGCCGCCAGGCTCAGGCTGCTGAGGCTGAGCAACAGGGCGCCGGCGGCGCTGGCCAGCAGCGTGCGCAGGATCGGGGTCATGGTTTGTTCTCCGCAGGAGTGAGCCACCAGGCCCGCAGGCCGAGGGTGTAGGGCGGGGTGCTGAGGAAGCTGAAGCGGTTGCGGTAGGCAATCCGATGGTTGTTCAAATACCAGTTGGGGATGCTGTAGTGCTGCCACAACAGGGTGCGGTCGAGGGCGCGGGTAACGGCCACCTGTTCGTCGCGGCTGTGGGCGGCCAGCAGTTGATCGAGCAGGGCATCAACCACCGGATGGGCGATGCCGGCGTAGTTCTTGCCCCCCTTGATTTTCACCTGGCTGGAGTGGAAGTACAGGCGTTGCTCCAGGCCGGGGCTGAGGGTTTGCGGCAGGGTGGCGAGGATCATGTCGTAATCGTATTGATCCAGGCGCTGCTTGTACTGGGCGCGATCGACGGTGCGCAGGCTGACGCTGATGCCGATGCGCGCGAGGTTTTCCGCGTAGGGCTGGAAGATCCGTTCCAGGTTTGGGTTGACCAGCAGAAGCTCAAATTGCAGCGGCTCGCCACGGGCATTCAGCAGGCGTTGCCCGGACAGCGTCCAGCCGGCCTCGGCGAGCAACTGCAGGGCGCGGCGCAGAGTGTCCCGCGGGATGCCGGCACCGGCGGTTTGTGGCACGCGAAATGGCTGGGTAAAGAGCTTGGCCGGCAGTTGCCGACGATAGGGCGAAAGCAGCAGCCACTCGCGGCCTTCCGGCTTGCCGCTGGCGGAGAACTCGCTGTTGGGGTAATAGCTGCTGGCGCGGATATAGGCATTGTTGAACAGGGTGCGGTTGGTCCACTCGAAGTCGAACAGCAGGCCCATGGCCTCGCGCACCTTGCGCTGGGCAAACAGCGGACGGCGGGCGTTCATCATCAACGCCTGGGTTTGCGCCGGAATCTGGTGGGGAATTTCGGCGCGGATCACTTCGCCGCGTTTGATGTCCGGGAACTGGTAACCGTTGGCCCAGTTCTTCGCTTGATGCTCGATATAAAAATCAAACTCCCCGGCTTTGAAGGCCTCGAAGGCGACGTTGCTGTCGCGATAGAACTCCACCTCGACCCGATCGAAATTGTATTTGCCGCGGTTGACGGGGAGCTTCTCGCCCCACCAGTTGTTCACCCGCTCAAACACCAGGCGCCGGCCGGGCACCACCTGGCTGATGCGGTACGGCCCGCTGCCCAGTGGCGGGGTGTAGGTGGTGGCCTTGAAGTCGCGGTGCTTCCAGTAATGCTGCGGCAGCACCGGCAGCTCGCCCAGGTGCAGGATCAGCAGCGGATTGTTGGCCTGCTTGAACACGAAGCGGATGCGATGGCGGCCAAGGATGTCGACCCGCTTAACCTCCTGCAGGTTGGTGCGGTACTGCGGATGGCCCTGCTTGACCAGCAACCGATAGGAGAAGGCCACATCATAAGCGGTGATCGGCATGCCATCGTGAAATCTGGCTTCGGGGCGCAGGTTGAACACCACCCAGCTGCGATCCTCGCTGTACTCGACGGAGCGGGCAATCAGCCCGTAGCTGGAGGACGGCTCGTCGCCGGAGGGGTCGTATTGACCGCTGCCAGCCATCAGCGGCTCGTTCAGCTCACTGATGCCGTATTGGGCGAAATTGGGCGTCGACGACGGGCTGCTGCCCTTGAAGGTGTAAGGGTTGAGGGTGTCGAAGGTACCGAAAGCCATGACCCGCAGACTACCGCCCTTGGGCGCGTCAGGGTTGACCCAGGCAAAGTGGCTGAAGCTGGCGGGGTACTTGAGTTCGCCGAATTGGGCATAGCCGTGGCTCTCGCGCAGGCTGGCGAAGGCGCAGGCGCCCATGGTCAGGCAGGTGAGCAACAGGAGGGCACGCATCAGGTGCAAAATCCGATCCATGGCAGGCTTTTCGGCTTCTTGAACCTTACAGTAACAGCTTGTATCGACAGGAAAAAGACTGGCTTTTAGAGCGGCCGTGCCAGCATTTTGACTACACTGGAGAAAATCACTTACGGGGTGTCACTTGGACGGACGTTGCTACGGCGCACAAGCCTGGATTGACCGGCTTAACGACTCTGAATTGCCGGCGCTGGCTGCGGTCGTCACCGATATGCAGCAATTGGCCGCCAGTGAGAGCAGCTCGGTGCAGGATCTGGCAGCGGTGCTGTTGCGTGATGCGTCCCTGACTTCCAAGGTGCTGCGGGTGGCCAACAGCAGTTACTACAACCCGGCCTGTGAGGATATTCGCACCATTTCCCGGGCCATCGTGCTGATCGGCTTTGAGAGCATTCGTCTGATCAGTCTGTCGGTCAGCCTGATCGATGGCCTGCTCAGCCGCGGGCCGCGCTATCAGTTGCCCGAGTTGCTGGCGCGCTCCTTTCATGCCGCGGTGCAGGCGCGCAACATCGCCGGCTATGTGTTGAGCAAGCATCAGGAAGAGGTGTTTATCGCGGCCTTGCTGCACCATATCGGCGAGCTGGCCTTCTGGGGTTGCGGCGGTGATCAGGTTGATGAGCTGGATGATGCCCTGGCCGAACCTGGGGTCGATGCCGATGCGGCGGTGCGCAAGGTGCTGGGCACCAGTTTCGAGCAACTGACCCAGGGTCTGGTGAAACACTGGAACCTGGGCCCGGTGGCCAGCCTGGCTCATGTGCCCGCCAGCCCCAAGAGCCCGGCCGCCTATGCGGTGCAACTGGGCATGCGCATCAGTGAAGTGGCCCTGGATGGCTGGGATTCACCGGAGATGGATGAACTGGTCCTGCAACTGGCCAAGTTCACCGGGGTTACCGCCGAGGAAGCCCTGCAGCAGGTGCTGGCCAGTGCCGATGAAACGGTCAAGGTGGCCGCCACCTTTGGTGCCAGCAAGCTCTGTCAGTTGATCCCCAATACCGACCCCGAGCAGATCGCCTTCCAGCGCGAGCAGCGTCGCGCGCGGTTGTTGCAGCCGAACCTGCAGATCATGCAGCAAGCCCTGCAGGACCTTGGCTTGATGCTGTCCAGTCGCGCCGAGGTGAGCCTGATCCTCGATACCCTGCTCAAGGGCCTGCATCAGGGGGCCGGGCTGGAGCGGGTGATGCTCGCGGTGCTGGCCGAGGGGCAGAGCAAGTTCCGGGTCAAGTGCGCGGTGGGCGAGGGCACCCAGGCCTGGGTCCGTGACTTCCAATTGCCGGTGGGCGAGGGCCGCGAACAGACGGTGTTCAGTTATGTGCTGCGGCATAAGGAGGCCCTGTGGATGGGCGTGCCGGCCAGTTACAACCTGAATGACCTGGTGAGCGCGGCGATGCGCCAGAGCCTGGGTCAGGGCATGTTCTTTGTCGCGCCCTTGCTGGCGGGCAAACGCGAAATCGGCGTGCTGTATGCCGATGGCCGGCTTTCCGGGCGCGCCCTCAAGCATGAGCAGTTTGTGGCCTTCAAGCGCTTTGCCGAGCTGACCGGGCGTTGTCTGGACGCCCTCAGCCAGCGCAAATGATCAGGGCGCCTTCTTTATCGTCAGGGTCTGGCCGAGCTTCAGGGCCTTGCCGGCTTTCGGGTTCCAGCGCTGCAGTTGGGCCAGCTCGATCTTGAAGCGCTTGGCAATCAGGTACAGCGAATCACCTTTTTGCACCTTGTAATAGGTCACCGCTTCGCGGTCGGCGGGCTTGGCGTTGGTGCTTTTGCCGGGCTTGCCGCTCAGGCTTTTGCTGGCCAGTAGGGCGGCCTGATTGGATGGCGCCTGCAGCAGCAGTTCCTGGCCGAGGGTGAGGTTGTTGTTGGGTAACTGGTTCCAGCGTTGCAGGTCTTTCACCGCCACCTGCTGTTGCTTGGCAATCGACCACAGATTGTCGCCACTCTTGACCTTATAGCGTTTGCCCGAGGTGCTGGCGACTGGGTTGCGCGCCTTGTCGCGCGGGTTGCTGCTGGCACTGCGCGCCGGGGTGTTCAGGCTCAGCACCTGGCCGATGCGCAGCCGCGGGTGAGGCAACCGATTGAAGTCGCTGAGCTCTTGGACTGTCAGGTTATGGCGCTTGGCAATGCTGGCCAGGTTGTCGCCCTTGCGCACGGTGTATTGCTGCCACTGCACCTGCTTTTGCGGCTTCATCAACAACAGGTTGGCGGCCAGGCGTTCGGCTTTTTCGCTGGGCACCAGCAGGTGTTGCGGGCCGTCCATGGTCACGCCTTTCTTGAACGCGGGATTGAGCTGAAACAGCTCGTCCTCATCGACCTCGGCCATTTCGGCGATGCTCGACAGATCCATGCGCGGTTTGAACGCCACCACTTCAAAGTAGGGTTCGTTGGCGATCGGGTTGAGGTCGACGCCATAGGCCTGCGGGCTGGTGACGATCTGCGCCACGGCCAGCAGTTTGGGTACGTACTCCTGGGTTTCCTTGGGCAGCGGCAGGTTCCAGTAGTCGGTAGGCAGGCCGAGCTTCTGGTTGCGCTCGATGGCGCGGCTGACGGTGCCTTCGCCGGCGTTGTAGGCCGCCAGGGCCAGCAGCCAGTCGCCGTTGAACATGTCGTGCAGGCGGGTCAGGTAGTTCATCGCCGCATTGGTCGAGGCCATGATGTCGCGCCGACCGTCGTACCAGTTGGTCTGGCGCAGATTGAAGTGGCGTCCGGTGGAGGGGATAAACTGCCACAGCCCGGCCGCATGGCTGCGCGAGTAGGCCAGCGGGTTATAGGCGCTTTCGATGATCGGCAGCAGGGCCAGCTCCATCGGCATGTCGCGCTCGTCCAGGCGCTCGACCACATAATGCAGGTAGGGGCTGCTGCGCTTGCCGGCGCTTTCGATCACCGCCGGGCGGCTGGCGTACCACAGACGCTGGCGTTCGATGCGTGGGTTGACGCCGATTTCATCCTGCAACTGGAAGCCTTCGCGGATGCGCTCCCAGACATCGTCCGGGCGCTGCGGCAATGGTGTCGGCGTCCAATCAATCGCATGTTGCTGGGTGGCGTTACGGGCGTTGTCAGCGTCGCCGTCAGCGTCACGATTGGCGTGCATCTGACAGCCGCCGAGGCTGATGGCGGCCACCAGAAGCAGTGGTCGCCAGGTGCGCCGCAATGTCTCTAGCTCGGAGGTCTTGCGAGTCGATGAGGACATTGGTGGGGAAGGCATCCTGGCGAAAAGGTCGGGCGATTCTAGGAACCCCCCTACTGGGGGTCAAGTTTTCAGCCGCTGGGGCTGCTGGCGGGCCCGGCTCAGAAGCTGTTTTTCCAACTGCGCAGGCTGGTGAACACCGCCAGTGCATCGGCGTGCTGGCACTGGTCATGGGCTTGGGCTTGTTGTTTGACTGCGGGTTCGCTGACGCGCAGGAATGGATTGGTCGCGTGCTCAAGCGCCAGGGTCGAGGGCAGGCTGATATGGCCGGCGGCGCGCAGGGCGGTAACGCTGGCCAGGCGTTCGGCAAGCGCCGGGTTATGCGGCTCGACCGCCTGGGCAAAGCGCAGGTTGCTCAGGGTGTATTCGTGGCTGCAGTAGATCAGGGTGTTGTCCGGCAGGGCGGCGAGGCGTTGCAGTGAGTCGTGCATCTGCGCCGGGGTGCCCTCGAAGATGCGCCCACAACCGCCGGCAAACAGGGTGTCGCCGCAGAACAGGCGCGGCTCGCTTGCCGCCTGGTAATACGCGATATGGCCGAGGGTGTGGCCGGGCACCTCGATAACCTGTAGCGCCAGGCCGAGCACTTGAATCACCTCGCCATCCTTGAGTGCCACATCGCGACCGGGAATGGCTTCCCGTGCCGGGCCCCAGACCCGTGCGCCAGTCTGGGCTTGTAACTGCAGCACGCCACCGACATGGTCGGGGTGATGGTGGGTGATCAGGATGTCGCTCAGTTGCCAGCCCGCATGGGCGCTGAGCCAGGCCAGTACCGGCGCGGCAGCGCCGGGGTCGACCACGGCGCAGCGCTGGCTGGTTGGCTCTTGCAACAACCAGAGATAATTGTCGGTGAAGGCTGGCAGGGCTTCGATCAGTATCATCACGGGGTTCGCTAAGCTGAAAGTTGTGGTGCATCTTAGCGGTAGTTCCCGCTCAGGAGACGGCAATGATTGAACAGGCTTTTGCCCAGGCAGACCCCGATTGGCTGCGCTTGCAGGGCCAGGCCCGGCAGTGGCTGGGCGGCCCATTGGGTGAGCTGCTCTTGGCGCAGCAGCGACCGCTGCTGGAGGCTGAGCTGGCGCGACTTTTTGGCGGCTACCTGGTCCATTACGGGCCGGGGGTTGATGTGCCGGTGGCCGCGCAGATCCAGCGCAGCGTGCGCGTGGGCGCGCCCTTCAGTGGAGTGGAAATTGCCTGCGAAGAGCAGGCCTGGCCCCTGAGCGAGCATGCCGCCGATGTGGTGGTGCTGCAGCACGGCCTCGACTTCAGCCTGTCGCCCCACGGTCTGCTGCGCGAGGCGGCGCGCAGCGTACGCCCTGGCGGGCATCTGCTGATCGTCGGCATCAACCCCTGGAGCGCCTGGGGGTTGCGCCATCTGCTGGCCCGTGATGCCTTGCGCCAAGCCCGCTGCATCGCCCCTGCGCGGGTCAGCGACTGGCTGCACCTGCTGGGCTTTGCGCTGGAGAAACGCCGCTTCGGATGCTATCGTCCGCCGCTTGCCGCGAACCGCTGGCAATCCCGTTTGGCCGGCCTGGAATCCCTGGGCAATGCCTGGCAAATGCCTGGCGGCGGCTTCTATCTATTGGTGGCGCGCAAACTCGTGGTGGGTTTGCGGCCCTTGCGTCAGGCTCCGCGGGCCGGCATGGGCAAGTTGCTGCCCATGCCGGTGGCCAAGGTCAGCCGGCGCGACGCGCAACCCTAATTAAGAGCAGTCATGAGCGAACAGGTTGAGATTTACACCGACGGCGCCTGCAAAGGTAATCCTGGCCCCGGTGGCTGGGGCGCTTTGCTGATTTTCAAGGGCGTGGAGAAAGAGCTCTGGGGTGGCGAGCGCGAGACCACCAACAATCGCATGGAGTTGACCGCGGCGATCCGCGCGCTGGCCGAACTCAAACGCGAATGCCAGGTGCGCCTGGTGACCGACTCCCAATACGTGATGCAGGGCATTCAAGAGTGGATGCCCAACTGGAAGAAACGCGGCTGGAAAACCGCCGCCAAGCAGCCGGTAAAGAATGTTGACCTCTGGCAGCAACTGGATGAGCAGGTCAACCGGCATCAGATCACCTGGCAATGGGTGCGCGGCCATACCGGCCACCCAGGCAACGAGCGTGCCGACCAGTTGGCCAATCGTGGCGTTGATGAATTGAAAACGCGGTAGGACTTTTTATGCGCAGCGTAGTACTCGACACCGAAACCACCGGCATGCCGGTCACCGACGGCCACCGCATCATTGAGATCGGTTGCGTCGAGCTGATGGGCCGGCGCCTGACCGGCCGGCACTTTCACGTCTATCTGCAGCCGGATCGCGAGATTGATGAAGGCGCCATCGCCGTTCACGGCATCACCAACGATGACCTCAAGGATAAGCCGCGCTTTCGCGAGATCGCCGACGAGTTCTTCGAGTTCGTCAAAGACGCTCAACTGATCATCCATAACGCGGCGTTCGACATCGGCTTTCTCAATAACGAGTTCGCCTTGCTCGGCCAGCAGGAGCGCGCCGATCTGACTGAGCATTGTTCGGTGCTCGACACCCTGATGATGGCGCGTGAGCGTCACCCTGGGCAGCGCAATAACCTGGATGCCCTGTGTAAGCGTTATGGCGTCGACAACTCCGGCCGTGAGCTGCACGGCGCCTTGCTCGATGCCGAGATTCTCGCCGACGTTTACCTGAACATGACCGGCGGCCAGACCAGTCTGTCGCTGGCCGGTAATGCCTCGGACGGTGAGGGCGCCACAGGTGGTAGCCAGGCTAGCGAAATTCGCCGTTTGCCGGCCGATCGGCAGCGCACCCAGGTGATTCGCGCCAGCGCGGCCGAGCTGGCCGAGCACGCTGCACGCCTCGCGGTGATCGGCAAGGCGGCCGGTGGTGCGGCGCTGTGGACCCAGCTGGAGCAGCCTGCGGCGCAGGAGTGAGGGGCCGGCGATTTATTCGCGCGCGACCTTTTCGTACAGTCTGACGCTTGAGGGGTTTCGTCGCTTGCGGCGAGTCTCTAACCTGAGGCGACAAGCAGCGCCGAGCTGCCCGCCTCAGGACGCCACAATGTATAAAGACTTAAAATTCCCCGTCCTTATCGTGCATCGCGACATCAAGGCCGACACCGTGGCCGGTGATCGGGTGCGCGCCATCGCCCATGAACTGGAGCAGGACGGCTTCAGCATCCTGTCCAGTGCCAGCTCCGCCGAGGGGCGCATCGTTGCCTCCACCCACCATGGTCTGGCGTGCATCCTGGTGGCCGCCGAGGGGGCGGGGGAGAATCGCCACCTGATGCAGGACATGGTCGAGCTGATCCGGGTGGCGCGGGTGCGGGCGCCCCATTTGCCGATCTTCGCCCTGGGCGAGCAGGTGACCATCGAGAACGCGCCGGTGGAGGCCATGCATGACCTCAACCACCTGCGCGGCATCCTCTATTTATATGAAGACACCGTGGCCTTCCTCGCTCGCCAGGTGGCGCGCGCCGCGCGCAATTACCTGGATGGCTTGTTGCCGCCGTTTTTCAAGGCGCTGGTGCAGCACACCGCGGAGTCCAATTATTCCTGGCACACGCCTGGTCATGGCGGTGGCGTGGCCTATCGCAAGAGCCCGGTGGGGCAGGCGTTTCATCAGTTTTTCGGCGAGAACACCCTGCGCTCCGACCTGTCGGTGTCGGTGCCGGAGCTCGGTTCGCTGCTCGATCACACCGGCCCCCTGGCGGCTGCCGAGGCGCGTGCCGCGCGCAACTTTGGCGCCGACCACACCTTCTTCGTGATCAACGGTACTTCGACCGCGAACAAGATCGTCTGGCATTCGATGGTCGCCCGCGACGATCTGGTGCTGGTGGACCGCAACTGCCACAAGTCGATCCTGCATTCGATCATCATGACCGGCGCGATTCCGCTGTACCTGTGCCCGACGCGCAACGAGCTGGGGATTATCGGGCCGATTCCGCTGGCGGAGTTCAGCCGCGAATCGATCCAGGCCAAGATCGACGCCAGCCCGCTGGCCCGTGGCCGCGAGCCCAAGGTCAAGCTGGCGGTGGTGACCAACTCCACCTACGACGGCCTGTGCTACAACGCCGAGCTGATCAAGCAGACCCTGGCCGGCAGCGTCGAGGTCATGCACTTCGACGAGGCCTGGTTCGCCTATGCGGCCTTCCACGAGTTCTATACCGGCCGTTTCGGCATGGGCACCAGCCGTGAGGAAGGCGCTCCGCTGGTATTTAGCACCCACTCGACGCACAAGATGTTGGCGGCATTTAGCCAGGCCTCGATGATCCATGTGCAGGACGGCGGCGAGCGCCAACTGGATCGCGACCGCTTCAACGATGCCTTTATGATGCACATCTCCACCTCGCCGCAGTACGGCATCATCGCTTCGCTGGATGTGGCCTCGGCGATGATGGAAGGCCCGGCCGGGCGTTCGCTGATTCAGGAAACCTTCGACGAGGCCCTGAGCTTCCGTCGGGCCCTGGCCAACCTGCGCCAGAATCTGCCGGCCAGCGATTGGTGGTTTAGCATCTGGCAGCCGCCGGGGGCCGAGGGTGTCGAGGCGGTGGCCAGCAGTGATTGGCAACTGCAGCCGAATGCCGATTGGCATGGTTTCGGCGATGTGGCCGATGACTACGTGTTGCTCGACCCGATCAAGGTCACCCTGGCCACGCCAGGCCTGACCGCCGACGGCGTGCTGGGTGAAACCGGGATTCCCGCCGCGGTGGTCAGCAAGTTCCTTTGGGAGCGTGGCCTGGTGGTGGAAAAAACCGGCCTGTATTCCTTCCTGGTGCTGTTCTCCATGGGCATTACCAAGGGCAAGTGGAGCACCCTGCTCACCGAGTTGCTGGAGTTCAAGCGGGCCTACGATGGCAACGTGGCCCTCAGCCAGTCGCTGCCGTCGATCGCCACGGCGGGCGGCACGCGCTACGCCGGCATGGGCCTGCGCGATCTGTGTGATCAGTTGCATAGCTGCTACCGCGACAACGCCACGGCCAAGGCGATGATGCGCATGTACACGGTGCTGCCGGAAATCGCCATGAAGCCGGCCGATGCCTACGACAAGCTGGTGCGCCGCGAGATCGAGGCGGTGCCGGTGGCGCAACTGGAGGGGCGGATTGCCGCGGTGATGCTGGTGCCATACCCGCCAGGCATCCCGTTGATCATGCCGGGCGAGCGGTTTACCCCGGCCACCCGCTCGATCATCGATTACCTGGAGTTCGCCCGCACCTTCGATCGCAGTTTCCCCGGCTTCGATTCCGACGTACACGGTCTACAGCATCAGGACGGCCCGGATGGGCGCTGCTATACGGTCGATTGCCTCAAGCCCTAACCGGCCGTTGAAACACGACCTGGGTTGCCGATACCGCGTTAAAAACAGGCTCAAAATGCTCATTTACAGAGCACGTAAACTCCGCTTTTTCGCCTGTTTTTGCCTTGTCTCGGCTGCCTCGCCCAGATTTTTCAACGGCCTGCTAGCCGACCGTTGCAGGTGGCCCAAGTGGGGCGCGGCGACTTCAAGCAGATCAAGCAGTTAAAGCTATGATTGAAATAACTGCTCGAAGCGTGAACGCGTGCCCTGGATCACAGTGGCCAGCATCGACATTTAGCTCATGCTTGTTATAGTTGGGCGGTCTTACAGATAACAAGATCTATGCGCTTTGGCGCTATTTTCTGCAGAGTTTTGCTGAGGAAGCCTGCTGTGCCCGCCGCCCATCTCTTTCGCGATTGCCCCCCTGGGGCTTCACTGCTGTGCCCTTTGGCTGGCGGGGTGAGTCGTGCCCAGGCGTTTGCCCGGTGCCCTAAGGCGCTGTTTGCAGAGCTCTGTCAATTGCTGCACGACCCCGCGCGGGAGGCGTACTAGGCCAATGGTTACTGGAGCCACATCCCTGAGTCTGGTGCGCGATGAGCTGTTCGCCACCATGGATGAAGCCGAGCTGAGCCTTGAGCATTTTATTGCCGAGCGCGACAACGGTAGCTTGTTGCAGCAGGCGGTCGAAAATCTCCAGCAGGTGCGCGGCACCCTCAAGCTGATCGAGCTGGCCGGTGCCGAATTGCTCGCCCAGGAAGTGTTGCAGCAGGCCACCGATATTCCCGCCGGCGCGGGCGGTGAGCGCGACGGCCAACTGGCGGCCCTGAGCAATGCCTTGCATGTGCTGCGTCGCTACCTGGAAATCGTCGATGCGCACCGCCAGGAGGTGCCGGAGCTGCTGCTGCCAGCCATCAACGACCTGCGTCAGGCCGGCGCTCAGCCGGTGCTGCCGGAGAGTTTCTTCTTCAGCGTGCGCCTCGACCAGGAGCGCCCGGCCAGCGCTGCTCCGACTCTTACCCCTGAGGCCTGGAACGCCGAGGTCAAGCGCCTGCGGCAGATGTACCAGGTGGGGTTGCTCGGTTTTATCCGCGAACAGAACAGCGCTGCCAGCCTGAAGTTGATGGCGCGCGCCATCAGCCGTCTCGATGGCTTGCTCGGCAACGACCCGCGGGCACGCCTGTGCTGGGTGGCTGCTGCTGCGCTGGAGGCCCAGGCCGACGGTCAGTTGCTGCCGCGCAAGGCACGCAAGGCCCTGTTCGGGCGCCTGGACCGAGAACTCAAGCAACTGCTGCTGAATCCTCGCTATGAAGCGCCGCGGCATATGCTTAAGGAGCTGCTGTATCTGGTGGCCCTGGCCGACAGTCGTGGCCCGCGCGCAACCCAGGTGCGCGAGCTGTTCAGCATTGCGCCCTTGCCATTTACCGATCACCTGCTGGAGGAGGCCTATCAGCGTCTGGCCGGCCCCGGTCAGGCGGTTATGCGCTCGCTGTCCACGGCGATCCGTGAGGAGCTCAGCAGCCTCAAGGATCAGCTCGATCTGATCGAACGTGGCACCGTCAGTGCCGATGGCCTGGTTCATTTGCATGCGCTGTTGGGCAAGCTGGCGAAAACCCTGGGCATGGTCGGCCTGACCTCGGC
>DAITLT010000003.1:0-15961 GCA_036835505.1 Pseudomonas sp. | reverse complement strand
GCACTGCAGGCGCAACTGCCGGTGGCCACGGGCTGGATCGACCAGGCCCCGGTGCAGCCGGAACAATTGCTCAAGCTGGCGGACGCCGTGCTCTATGTGGAAAGCATGGTCGCCAGCCTGGAGCGCGGCAGCCGTTACGATAACCGTCCGCCGGTGGCTCAGCCCGGTGACGAGGCCTCGTCGTTTGCCAATCACCAGCTCAATGAGGCGCGCATCGTGGTGATTGATGAGGCGCTCGGCGGCTTGGCCATGGCCAAACGGGCGATCACGGCCTACCTCGAATCCAGCGGCGACAAGCTGCACCTGGCCAATGTGCCCTTTACCTTGCAAGCGGTGCGCGGTGGTTTGTGGTTTCTCGATCAGCCACGGGCGGCCCAGTTGGTCGGTGCCTGCGCCGATTACATCGACAGGCAGATGCTGGAAAACCCCCAGATGCCCTCCGAGCAGATGCTGGAAACCCTCGCCGATGCCCTGACCAGCCTGGAGTATTACCTGGAGGGTGGCGCCGTGCTGCGTCCGGAAACCCAGCCGAGCGTGCTCGACCTGGCCGCAGAAAGCGTGCGGGCGCTGGGTGTTGTACTGCCACCTGCGGCATCCGCGCGGGCATGAGTGGTCGCTGGCAGCCAGCCTGGCTGGATGCGCGCCAGCCTGGTGGTTGGGCGTTGGTACACTGCCAGCAGCAGTTTCTCGGCGACGCCAATGGCGTGCTGTTCCCCCGCGAGTGGTTGAAGCGCCAGGAGCTGCCGATTCTGGCCGAACATGGCCTTGGTCATTTCGCTGGCGATGCGATCTACCTGCTGGAGCTGCACCAGCCCGTCGCCCTTGACGGCTGTGCCTGGCAGGGGCTGCGCCAGTTTATGCTGCACGGCGATGAAGACACCTTCAAGATGCTCGGCTACGCCAGCCAGATCGGCACCTGGGCGCGCCAGCATCGTTTCTGCGGCAGTTGCGGTGCCGCGCTGCTGGCGCTTGCCGGCGAGCGGGCGATGGATTGTCCGGCCTGTGCCCTGCGGCATTATCCGCGCCTGTCGCCGAGCATGATCGTGTTGGTAACCCGTGGCGATGAAGTCCTGCTGGCCCGCTCGCGGCGTTTTGCCAGTGGCGTCTACAGCACCCTGGCCGGCTTTGTTGAGGCGGGCGAATCGGTCGAGGCGTGTGTCCACCGCGAGGTGCAGGAGGAAGTGGGCGTACAGGTGTGCAACCTGCGCTATCTGACCAGCCAGGGCTGGCCGTTTCCACATTCGCTGATGCTTGGCTTCCACGCCGAGTACGCCGGTGGCGAGCTGGTCCTGCAGGAAGAAGAAATCGAAGACGCGCGCTGGTTCAGCCTGGATAACCTGCCGAGTTTGCCGCCGGTGCGCACCATCTCCCGCTATCTGATCGATCTCTACCTGGCGCGCCGCCTAGGCCATGCCGAACCAATGCTGCCAGGCTAGTCGCGCGGTCAACGCCAGCACCACCAGGATAAACACCGGGCGGATAAACCGATTGCCGCCCTTGATTGCCGTGCGTGCGCCGAAAAACGCACCGGCCATCAATGCCAACCCCATGCAGATACCCAGCAGCCAGGCCACCTGGCCATGGACGATAAACACGGCCAGGGCCATGGCGTTGCTGACGAAGTTCATGCTGCGCGCCACGCCGCTGGCGCGCAGCAGATCCAGCGGGTAGAGCAATAGATTGCTGACCGTCCAGAAGGCGCCCGTGCCGGGGCCGGCCACCCCATCATAGAAGCCCAGCGCCAGGCCCTGCGGCCACTGCCGACCGCGGGGCATGACCGCTGCCGGCGCCGGAGTCGCGTGGGGCGGGCCACTGCACAGCAGGTACAGGCCGCAGGCAAAAACCACCACGGGCAGCATCTGGTTTAGCCAGGCAGCAGGTAGCCAATGGGCCAGGCTGGCGCCCAGCAGCGCGCCAATCGCGGTGCCCAGCAAGCCGTTGCGCCACAACTGGGGGCTAAATAGCTGGCGTCGATAGAAGGTGTAACTGGCAGTGGCTGCGCCAAAGGTCGCACACAGCTTGTTGGTACCCAGCACCAGATGGGGCGGCAAGCCGGCAGTCAGCAGGGCCGGAATGGTCAGCAGGCCGCCACCGCCGGCAATCGCATCGATAAAGCCGGCGACAAAAGCCACCAGGGCTAATATCGCCAAAAGGCTTGGATCTACGGCCAAATCAAAGGGAAACAGCATAAAAAGTCGACCCGTGAGCGTTTGTGCGCCGCCATGCTTGGCCGCAGCAAAAGGAGTTGCGCATAATGCCGGCTAATTTGCCCACAAGGAATTGCAGCTATGCAGTATGACGGTCTGGCGGTGGGGGTTGCCCTGCTGGCGCTCCTGGTGTTGCTGGTGGCGGCCCGCATCCTGTGGCGCAGCGACTGGCTGCTGGGCTGGTTGCGCGGCTCTGCCGGTTTGCTGCTCCTGGCGCTGGCCGGCTTGATTGCCTTGCTGGCCAATGATGTGCGCAGCTACCAGGCGTTGCCGCAGGACAAGCCGCTGCTGACCCTGAGTTTTCAGGCGCAGGGGCCGCAACGTTATCAGGTCAGCCTGCTGCAGGGCGCCGAAGAGCGACTGATCACCCTGGAGGGCGATCTCTGGCAATTGGATGCGCGGCTGTTGCACTGGAAGGGCCTGGCCGGACTGATTGGCCTGCAGCCCGGCTACCGCCTGGAGCAGTTATCCGGGCGTTTTCTCGCCATCGAGCAGCAGGACGCGGCCCAGTTCACCCGCGTGGCATTGAGCGCGAGCCCCTATGGCATCGACCTGTGGCGCTGGTTGCGTGCCGGTCAGCATGACCTGTTTGTGCTGGATGCTCAGGCGCGGCGCGTCACCTACCTGCCGATGGCCGATGGCGCGGTGTACTCCGTCAGCTTGACACCGGCGGGCCTGCTGGCGCAGCCCATGACCCAGGCCGCCGACCAGGCGTTGAAAGACTGGCAGTAGTTGTTCGCCCAGGACAAGGGGCGTCACTGGCTCCCAATGTCATTCACTGAAGCTGTCCAAGAGGTAGCCCGGATGCAATCCGGGGGCGGATTTGCAGGGCAACGAGCGTCCCGGATTGCATCCGGCTACAAAAATGCCGTTCACCTGACTTAAGTGAACGGCATTAGCTGCGGGTTCGCTTTTTGTGCGGGTAAAGGCTTACGACAAGAAGCCACCGTCGACATTCAGCGCGATGCCGGTGGTGTAGCTGGAGGCTTCGCTGGCCAGGTAGAGCACGGCGCCAGCCATTTCGCTCGGGTCCGCCACGCGCTTGAGCGGGATGCGCTGCAGGGCGATCTTCAGGATGCTGTCGTTCTTGGTCAGGGCCGAGGCGAACTTGGTGTCGGTCAGGCCTGGCAGCAGGGCGTTGCAGCGGATGTTGAACTGCGCGCATTCCTTGGCAAAAACCTTGGTCATGCTGATCACGGCGGCCTTGGTCACCGAGTAGATGCCCTGGAACTCGCCTGGGGTGACGCCGTTGATCGAGGCGACGTTGATGATGCTGCCACCGCCACTTTCCTTCATCAGCTTGCCGCCTTCGATGGACATGAAGTAGTAGCCGCGGATGTTGACGTCGACGGTCTTCTGGAAGGCCGACAGGTCGGTATCCAGTACGTTGCAGAACTGTGGGTTGGTGGCCGCGTTGTTGACCAGGATGTCGAGACGGCCGAACTGTTCGCGAATCTGCGCGAACACGCTGTGGATCTGTTCCATTTCGCCGATGTGACAGGCAATCGCCGTGGACTTGCCGCCCTCGGCAATGATCGCATCCGCCACGGCCTGACAGCCTTCGAGCTTGCGGCTCGAGACAATCACGTGGGCGCCTTGCTGAGCCAGTAATTTGGCGATGGCTTCGCCGATGCCACGGCTGGCGCCGGAAACGAAGGCGATCTTGCCCTCGAGGTCGAACAGGTGGGTCTTGGACATGCAACGTTCTCCTTAAGCGGGAGCCTTGAGCGGTCTGTCAGAGGCTGGATTTGTGGATGACCTGCAGGCTCATTTGCTCCAGCAGTTTGTTCATCTGCACGAACTGGGCAAAGCGCTGGTCCTGGGTCTGGCCATGGAAGAAGCGGTAGTAAATCTGTTGCACGATGCCGGCCAGGCGGAACAGGCCGTAGGTGTAGTAGAAGTCGATGCTGTTGATTTCGATGCCCGCGCGCTCGGCGTAGTAGTCGGCAAACTGCTGACGGGTAAGCATGCCGGGGGCATTGCTCGGCTGGCGGCGCATCAGCTGTACGGGGGCCGGATCGCCGGCTTCGATCCAGTAGGCCAGGGTGTTGCCCAGGTCCATCAGCGGATCGCCAAGGGTGGTCAGCTCCCAGTCCAGCACGCCAATGATGCGTTGCGGGTCGCGCGGGTCAAGGATCACGTTATCGAAGCGGTAGTCGTTGTGGACGATGGCCGGCTTGGGATGATCGGCCGGCATCTTCTCGTTCAGCCAGGCCTTGACCTCGGTCCACAGCGGCGCATCGGGGGTCAGGGCTTTCTCGTAGCGATCGCTCCAGCCGCTGATCTGGCGGGCCACGTAGCCTTCTGGCTTGCCCAGATCGCCGAGACCGCAGGCCTGGTAATCGACGTTGTGCAGCTCGACCAGTTTGTCGATAAAGCTCTTGCACAGTTGGCTGGTCTGCGCCGGGCTGAAGTTCAGCTCGGCCGGCAGGTCGGCGCGCAGGATGATGCCGTTGACGCGCTGCATGACGTAGAACTCGGCGCCGATCACCGACTCATCGGTGCAGTGTACATAGGCCTTCGGGCAGTAAGGGAAGCCGGCGTTGAGCTGGTTGAGAATGCGGTATTCGCGGCCCATGTCATGGGCGGACTTGGCCTTGTGGCCAAATGGCGGACGGCGCAGGACGAATTCCTGCTGCGGGTATTCCAGCAGGTAGGTGAGGTTGGAGGCGCCGCCTGGGAACTGACTGATCTGCGGCTCGCCACTCAAGCCGGGAATATGAGCCTTGAGGTAGCTGTCGATAATCGCGACGTCGAGCTCTTCGCCGTCACGGATGCGGGTGGATTGATCATTCAGCGCCATGCTTATCCCTTCTACTTATGATGGGGGCTCGAAATTATTGTTCAATCTAATGCCGCTCCGGGCGCCCCACAAGTTGTACGGGCCCTTATTGGTGGGCGTGTTGCCGGCCAATCAGCTGGCTTGATTCTGCGTGTCAGGAATCTGCGGGCGAAAAAAAACCGGAGTCCAAAGACTCCGGTTTTCCGTCAGCATCTACAAGGTAGAGGCTTAAACCGGGAACAGTTCGCCCAGTTTCATGGCCAGCATCATGTCGCCTTCGGCGCGCAGCTTGCCGCCCATAAAGGCTTGCATGCCGTCGGTCTCGCCGCTGGTGATGCCAGCCAGGGTTTCGGTGCTCATGATCAGGGTCACGTTGGCGTTGGCCGACTCACCTTGGCTCATTTCGCAGGCGCCATCTTTAACGGTCAGGAAGAAGTTCTCGCCGTCTTCGATGTTGAAGCCGAATACCAGGTCCAGGCCGGCAGCAGCAGCGGCGTTGAACTTGGCTTGCATGTTTTGGGCGATGTCAGCAACTGAGGTCATGGTTCTATCCTTTGTTTTCAGGTTTTTCTCGCGCCAGGATAGGCGCAGTGGGCCGGCGGTCATCGGAAAGTGATGAGCTCCGGCGCCTTCAGCAGCTGCAAGTGTGTGTGGCTGTTGAAGGAAGCTAGGGTCACATCGCTGCCACGAAACTTCAGGCGGCTAAGCGAGGTGTTAACAATTTGCCAGTTCAGCGCGAAGGCTTGTTCGGCGCTGATGCCGGTGATCAGGTGCAGCAGGGCGGCGATGGTGCCGCCGGAGGTGAACACGGCGATGTTGTCTGTACTTTGCGCCAGTTGTAGCAGGCGCTGCAGGCCGCCGGCAACCTGGCTGACAAAGCCGGGCCAGGTCGGTGCGGCGCTGCTGCTGTAGTCGTGGTTAACCCAGCGCCGAATGAGCAGGGCGAACAGGCGCTGGAACTCGGCACGGTGCTGGGCGCCGTTGCGCAAAATATGCAGGGCTTCGGGCTCCTGCGGGAGCAGTTCAGGCAACAGATGACGAATCACGTTGTCGGCATCGAACTCGTTGAAGGCGGCATCCTGTTCGATGGTTGGCGGCGTCAGTCCGGCCTTGGCGTATTGTTCCAGGGCGGCGCGGGCGGTGTGCTGCTGGCGGCGTAGGTCACCACTGATGCAGCGATCAAAACTGACGCCGAGGTCGAGCAGGTGTTGGCCGAGGACTTCGGCCTGGCGCACGCCAATCGGCGAGAGCACGTCGTAGTCGTCTGCGCCGAAGGAGGCCTGG
Organism: Pseudomonas sp.; assembly: GCA_036835505.1. Taxonomy (GTDB): domain Bacteria; phylum Pseudomonadota; class Gammaproteobacteria; order Pseudomonadales; family Pseudomonadaceae; genus Aquipseudomonas. The sequence goes on along the minus strand of DAITLT010000003.1, from coordinate 9,688 downwards.
CCATGTCGAATCAGGTAGATGCTGCCCACGCCCGCTGCTGCCCCGGTCGATGAAATTGAGCCGAGGGTAGGGTGATAGAAACAGCCTGTCAACGAAAAAACATACGCTTGTTTGAATTGTCGGATCAGCTGTCATAGGCAGGCCCTGGCGGCTGGCCGGCGTCGGGTGGCGTCGGTATGCTTGAGCGGCAGCGCGGGCATGCCAACGGCTGCCCGTATCGGTAAAACTGAAGGAGAGATGTGTGGAGTTTTTTGCCCAGTACGCAGGGTTTTTGCTCAGGACCGTGACCGTGGTGGTGGCGGTTGTTGTCGTTCTGCTGGTGATTGCGGCGTTGCGCAGTAAAGGCCGCGGCCAGCGTCATGGCCAGTTGCAGGTAAACAAGCTGAATGAGGTTTATCAGCATCTGCGCGAAGGCCTGGAACAGGCGGTGCTGGACAAGCGCAGCCTGAAACTCCAGCGCAAGGCCGAGGCCAAGCAGGCCAAGCAGGCGTTGAAAGAGGGCGTCAGCAAACCGCGAGTTTTTGTGCTGGATTTCGATGGCGACATCAAGGCCTCGGCCACCGACAGTCTGCGCCATGAGATCACCGCGCTGCTGAGCATGGCCACCGCCAGCGATGAGGTGGTGCTGCGCCTGGAGAGCGGCGGCGGCATGGTTCACAGCTATGGCCTGGCGTCCTCGCAACTGGCGCGTATCCGTCAGGCGGGTATCCCGCTGACCGTGTGTGTCGATAAGGTGGCGGCCAGCGGCGGCTATATGATGGCCTGTATTGGCGACAAGATTCTCAGTGCGCCCTTTGCCATTCTCGGCTCCATCGGCGTGGTGGCGCAGTTGCCCAACCTGCACCGGCTGCTGAAGAAGCACGAAATCGATTTTGAAGTGCTGACTGCCGGCGAATACAAGCGCACCCTCACCGTGTTTGGTGAAAACACCGACAAGGGCCGGGAGAAGTTCCAGCAAGATCTGGAAACCACCCATGAGCTGTTCAAGGGGTTTGTCGCCCGCTACCGCCCGCAGTTGAGCATCGATCAGGTGGCCACCGGCGAAGTCTGGCTGGGCATGGCGGCGCTGGATAAACGGCTGGTGGATGCGTTGCAGACCAGCGATGAATACCTTGGCAACCGCGCCCGTGAGGCCGAGTTGTTCCATTTGCATTACGCTGAGAAAAAGAGCCTGCAAGAACGCTTTGGCATCGCCACCAGCGTGGCACTGGATCGGGTCTTGCTGACCTGGTGGAGTCGGCTCAGTCAACAACGTTTCTGGCAGTAAAACGTGCCGGTAGAGGAGAGCAGGATGAGCAAATTTCAGGCATTGCTGGTCAGCGAAGACAGCCCCGGACACTTCCTGCCCGAGGTGGTGGAGCGCGACATCGGCGAGTTGCCCGCAGGCGAGGTGCTGATTCGGGTGCGTTATTCCTCGCTCAACTACAAGGATGCGCTGTCGGCCAGTGGCAACCGCGGGGTGACGCGCCAGTATCCGCATACGCCGGGGATCGATGCGGCCGGCGTGGTGGAGCAGTCCTCGGTGAGTGAATTTGCCCCAGGCGATGAGGTGATCGTCACCGGCTATGACCTGGGCATGAACACCGCTGGCGGTTTTGCCCAGTACATCCGTGTGCCCTCGGCCTGGCTGCTCAAACGACCCAAGGGCCTGGCCCTGCGCGAGGCGATGATGCTCGGCACCGCCGGCCTGACGGCGGCGCTCTGCGTGGCCAAGCTGGAGCAGGCCGGCCTGACCCCCGAGGCCGGCAGCGTGCTGGTCACAGGTGCCACCGGCGGGGTGGGCAGTATCGCCGTGGCGCTGCTGGCCAGCCTGGGTTACCGGGTGGCCGCGGCCACCGGCAAGGCCGAGCAGGAGGCATTTTTGCGCGGCCTGGGTGCCAGTCAGGTGGTGAGTCGGGACGAGCTGCAAGCCGGCACGGCCAAGCCCATGCTCAAGGAGCAGTGGGCGGCGGCGGTGGACACCGTGGGCGGCGATATTCTCTTCAACGTGCTCAAGTCGCTGCAGTACGGCGGCAGCGTGGCCTGTTGCGGGCTGACCGCCGGGGTCAACTTCCAGGCCAGTGTGCTGCCGTTTATTCTGCGCGGGGTCAACCTGCTGGGTGTCGATTCGGTGGAGCTGCCCCTGGTGGTCAAGGCCTCGATGTGGGACAAGCTGTCGCTGCAGTGGAAAATCGCCAATCTGGCGGCCTTGACTCATGAGGTGAGCCTGCGCGAACTGCCCGCCGCCATCGAGCAGATCCTGGCCGGCAAGCTGGTGGGCCGGGTGCTGGTCAATCTCGGCTAGGGTCTGTTGCCCTAGAAAAGCAAAAGCCCTGCATCTGCAGGGCTTTTGCTTTACGGCGAAAAACTCAGGCGCGGCGGCGGAACAGCGGTTGCGGTTGGCTGGCGGAGCCCTGGTAAACCTCGGCGAATTCCTCGAAGGCCTTCAGGGCATCGACCGGGTCCTTGTCCGCACGCAGGGCGAAGGCATCGAAGCCGACCCGCTGGTAGGAGAACAACTGGTCACGCAGCACATCACCAATCGCCCGCACTTCGCCTTTGTAGCCGTAGCGGGTGCGCAGCAGATAAGCGCTGGAGCAGTGGCGGCCGTCGGTGAAGGCCGGGAAGTTGAGGGCAATCACCTGGAAGTTGTGCAACTGATCGGCGATCTCTTCGACTTCTTCGCCGGCGTCCAGCCAGACGCCCAGGCCGCCGTCGCGGGCCTTCAGGGCGTGGCCGTGCTCAACCCACAGGGCCAGCGGCACGATCAGGTCGTCACAGTTGGAGATGCCATCGAGCGTCGCGTCCTTGGGCAGCAGATGCCAGGTTTCGTCGAGAATCTGGCCGTTCTTAATGATTCGCTGCATATACACGCTCCTTGAACGGGTCGACGCCGATGCGGCGGAAGGTGTCGAGGAAGCTTTCTTCCTCGCTGCGGTTTTCCACGTAGACATTGATGATCTTGTCGATCACATCGGCCATCTCGGCCTCGGCGAAGGAGGGGCCAAGGATCTGCGCCAGGTTGGCGTCGCGCCCGGAGCTGCCGCCGAGGGACACCTGGTAGAACTCCTGCCCTTTTTTATCCACGCCGAGAATGCCGATATGGCCGACGTGGTGATGGCCGCAGGCGTTCATGCAGCCGGAGATGTTCAGGTCGATAGCGCCGAGGTCGAACAGGTAATCCAGGTCGTTAAAGCGGCGCTGAATGGCTTCGGCGATCGGGATCGACTTGGCGTTGGCCAGCGAGCAGAAATCGCCGCCGGGGCAGCAGATGATGTCGGTCAGCAGGCCGATGTTCGGCGTAGCAAAGCCGTTCTCGCGCAGCTCGCCCCACAGGCTAAACAGCTGGGCCTGCTCGACGTCGGCGAGGATGATGTTCTGGTTATGGCTGTTGCGCACCTCGCCAAAGCTGTAGCGCTCGGCCAGGTCGGCGATGCTGTCCAGCTGCTTGTCGCTCACATCCCCTGGCGCGGTGCCGGTGGGCTTGAGCGACAGGGTCACGGCCACGTAACCAGGCTTTTTGTGGGCAAAGGTGTTGCGCTGGCGCCAGCGGGCAAAGCCTGGATGCTCGGCATCCAGGGCCGCCAGGGCGGCATCCTGATCGCTCAGGGGCCGGTAGGCCGGGTCGACGAAGTGGGCCGCCACACGGGCCACTTCGGCCTCGGTCAAGGTGCTTGGGCCATCCTTGAGGTGTGCCCATTCGTTGTTGACGCGCTCGGCGAACACCTCTGGAGTCAGTGCCTTGACCAGGATCTTGATCCGCGCCTTGAACTTGTTGTCGCGCCGACCGTAGCGGTTGTACACACGCAGGATGGCCTCGAGGTAGCTGAGCAGGTGCTGCCACGGCAGGAATTGGTTGATAAAGCTGCCGATCACCGGCGTGCGGCCCAGACCGCCGCCCACGGCAACCCGGAAGCCCAACTCGCCGGCGGCGTTGTGTACGGCTTCCAGGCCGATGTCATGCACTTCGATGGCGGCACGGTCGCTGACGGCGCCGTTGACGGCGATCTTGAACTTGCGCGGCAGGTGGGTGAATTCCGGGTGAAAGGTCGACCACTGACGGATGATTTCACACCAGGGACGCGGGTCGATCAGCTCGTCCCTGGCCACGCCGGCAAACTGATCGGTGGTGGTGTTACGAATGCAGTTGCCGCTGGTCTGGATCGAGTGCATCTGCACGCTGGCCAGCTCGCCGAGAATGGCCGGCACATCTTCCAGCTCCGGCCAGTTGAACTGTACGTTCTGGCGGGTACTGATGTGGGCGTAACCCTTGTCGTAGTCGCGGGCGATCTTGGCCAGCATGCGTACCTGGCTGGCGCGCAGCAGGCCATAAGGCACGGCAATCCGCAGCATCGGTGCGAAGCGCTGGATATACAGACCGTTCTGCAGGCGCAGCGGGCGGAATTCTTCGCCACTCCCGACAGTTCACCGGCCAGGTAACGGCGGGTCTGGTCGGCGAACTGCTTGACGCGATCCTCGACGATCTGTTGGTCGTACTGGTCGTATAGGTACATGAAGTGTCCTGTTTTCAGGCTGCTACAGCTGATCTGCGCGCACGGCCGCGCACTCGCTTTATTGAAGCCGGCGCACGATACCAGCTCAGGGTTATGCGCAAAAGTGATGTTTTAATATAAGAACTGAACTTTGAGTGCTAAGAATCGGCGCCAACTGAAGCCAGCGACTTGAGCTGTGGACGGCCCTGGTCTTGACTGCAAAGACCTGCTCGCGATGAACGTAATTAAAGGTGCCGCCATGACCGATCACTCCGAAGCCGATTCGCGTGACAGCCTTGTCGATGCTCGCGCGATTTTTGTCTTGATCCTGCTGGTGGTGGCCTGCGCCGTGTTTTGGGTCAGCCAGCAGTAAGCCTGTTCAGGCGCGCGCCCGGCGGTTTCGTTTCTGCGCCTGGATGAAGGCTGATCCAGGCCACCCTCAGCGGCGCGATTACACCTTCTCCCTGCAACCGTTGCTGGACTGAGATCTCGGCTAACCCTGCTGAGCATGCCCGTGGGCGGCGAAAATAGTTGTGCTGGCACGGAGCTTTGTGCGCGAGCCGTGTTCGAAGTCTGTGGAAGATCTGAGGTCTTTCGGATGCCGGTATTCGCCGGCGTCATCCCAGCGGTCGAAGGAGGCCGCCACATGACTCGCCGAATTTTGCAGTCAGCCCTGTTGTCCCTGAGTGTGTCCCTTACGGGTTGTGCCGTTTACGAGGTGGATCACCGGGGTTATTCCGCCCCGCGTTACCCCAGCTACGGCTATCAGCAACCGGTGTATCCACGGGCCTATTACCCACAGTACCCGCGGGTGCAGGAATACCGTTATCCGCGGGCGCCGGTGGTGCAGGTTTACCGTCAGCCGCCACCGCGCTACCACGCAGCACCGCTATGGTCTATGGACGCGCCGCGTTATCAGGTCGAGCGCTCGCGCCAGCGTCAGCACGAGTACCGCGAGGAGCGCCGTGAGCGTTATCGGCAGCAGGCCCGCGAGGAGCGGCATGGGCGCTATGAGCGGGATGAGCGCCGTGACCAGCGCTACCGCGAGCAAGGCCACGGTTGGGAGATCCGCCGTTATTGAAGGGGCGGCGCCACGCTCTGCTGATCGAGTTCCAGGAGCAGACGCTGCCATTGGCTGGCGGCCGGTGACAGGCTCTGGCCGGCCCGACTGACCAGGCCGTAGGCCGAGTGCTGCAACAGCGCGGCGGGCACATCGAGTAGTGCGAGATGGCCGCTGCGCACGTCTTCGGCGACCACCTCCCAGGGCGCCATGCTGATCACATCGCTCTCGGCAACCAGGGCCTTGAGCAGCATAAAGTTGTCGCACTCGATGCCCAGTGGCTGTTCGCGGCCGCTGAGGCGTTTGAGCTGTTCGGCCACTTCCTTTGGCAGTTGGGTGCCGGCCAACGGGTAATTGCCCAGGTCCGCCAGGCTGCGTGGCTTGAGGTTTAACAGCGGGTGCGCGGGGCGGCAGAAGATCACCCCCGGTGAGCGTTGCAAGGGCTGGATGTGCAGGCGGCTATCGTCTTGCAGTTCGCGAATATCGGCGACGAACAGTTCGATGCTGTCTTCCAGCAGGCGCAGGCGCAGGTTTTCCCAATTATCGATCAGCAGGTGGACCTGCACCCGTGGATAGGCGCTGGCGAATTGGCCCATGCTGCGCGGCACCAGGCGCGCGGCGGGATAGGGGCCGGCGCCCAGGCGCAGTTCGCCACTGGCCAGGTTGCCCAGTTGGCTGACGGCGCTGCTCAGCGCCTGGCTGCCTGCCAGCAAGCGCCGGGCGTGTTCCAGCACCAGGCTGCCGTGGGCGGTCAGGCTGATGCCGCGGCTATGACGGTCCACCAGGTTGCAGCCGAGACTGGCCTCCAGGGCCTGAATGCTGCGGCTCAGGGCCGGTTGGCTGAGGTGTACGGCGGCCGCCGCGCGGGCGAAGTGGCCGTGTTCGGCGAGGGCAACAAAGTGACGGAGCTGGCGTAGGTCATTCATGCGTTTTGCGCATCGCTTGCTTGATTGGAATGCATTGGAATTATCAATCTTGCTTTGCCAATCTGCCAGTACTGCTAATCATAAGAGTGCTTTGCGATGTCGACTGTTCTGCGTCTGAGTTGCCTGCTGCTGGCAACGGCCTTACCCCTGCCGAGCCTGGCGGCCTTGCCGGCGGAAACCATCGCGCCGAGCATCAATGCCGAGCTGGCTGAGCACAGCAAGCACTTCTCCAAGAAGCTCTACAAGATTGCCGACAACGTCTATTCGGCGGTGGGTTGGCAGCTCGGTAACGTGGCCATGATTGAGGCACCAGAAGGCCTGATCATCGTCGACACGGGTGAGTCGGTCAGTGAGTCGCGCAAGATCATGGCCGAGTTTCGTAAGGTCAGCGACAAGCCGGTCAAGGCCATCGTCTACACCCACTTTCACCCGGACCACATCAACGGCGTGCAGGCCTTCGTGACCCCCGAGCAGGTGGCCAGTGGCGAGGTGCAGATCTACGCCCACGACAGCCTGCTGGCCAACGTGGTGGCCCAGGGCGCCCTGGTTGGGCCGATTCTTGGCGTGCGTTCGGGCTACAGCTTCGGCTCATTTCTGGACGCCGCTGACCAGCGTGACATGAATGCCGGCATTGGCCCATTGGTCAAACCTGAAGCCTCGACCTTTCTCGCCCCGACCATCACCTTCGCCGACAAACTGGATACCAGCATCGCCGGCTTGCCGGTGCAGTTGTTGCACGTGCCCAGCGAAGCGCCGGATGAAATTGTCCTGTATTTGCCCAACAACCGGGTGCTGATCAGTGCCGAGGTGGATCAGGGGCCGACCCTGCCGAATATCCACACCCTGCGCGGCACCAAGTTCCGTGATCCGGTGCAGTGGGTGGCCAGCCTGGACAAGCTGCGCGCCTACCAGGCCGACTTCATGGTGCCGCTGCACGGCCAGCCGGTGTCCGGCCAGGCGCGAGTCGAGGAAGTGCTGCGCATGACCCGCGACGGCATTGCCTATATCCACGATCAGAGCGTGCGCTGGATGAACAAGGGCCTGACCCCCGATGAGCTGGTGGAAAAGGTCAAACTGCCGCCGCACCTGGCCGGTTACACCCCTTACCTGCGTGAGTACTACGGCACGGTCAAACACAGCGTGCGGCAGATCTACAACGGCTACCTGGGCTGGTTCCAGGGTGACCCCGTAGACCTCGACCCAACCCCGCCCAAGGCCCGCGCCGAGCGGCTGATGGCCTTGCTGGGCGGGCACGACAAACTGCTGCTGGAAGCCGGCAATGCCTACCTCAAGGGTGAATACCAGTGGGCGGCGGAGCTGGCCAGTTACGCCATCCGGGTGGACAACGAAGACGCCCTGGCCCGCGACATCAAGGCCCGCAGTTTTCGCAAGCTGGGTTACGCGAGCATGAACATCAACTGGCGTAACTGGTACCTGATGAGCGCCATGGAGCTGGAAGGCAAATTCGACGGTGATGACCTCAAGCAGCGCTCGGCGGATCTGCGTGCGGTGCTGCTGTCGCCGGCCATGGTGAAAAACTTCACCCCGCAGATCTTCCTGCAGAACTGGATTACCCGCGTCGATCCGGACAAGGCCAACGCCGTCAGCCTGACCCTGGGCTTCAGCTTCCCGGACATCAATGAACAGTGGGCACTGGAGGTGCGTCGTGGCGTGGCCCAGTTGCACCGGGGCATTCCCGAGGGCACGGCGCTGCAGTTGACGATGGATAAAACCTTTATGGAAACCCTGCTGACCGGCGAAAGCGGCCTGCTCAAGGGTGTTTTGCTGGGCGATGTGCAGGTGCAGGGCAACCTACTGGACATCAAGACCTTCCTCGCCTGCTTTGACTTCAGCGAACAGCCGTTTGGTTTGACGGTGCGCTGAGCTGTTACAGCCCGGCCAGGTGCAGCACCAGCTTGACCACGCCTACCAGCAGCAACACGAACACCAGAGTGAACAACAGGCCAATGGCAATAAAGTGGCCGGGTTTGCCCTGGCTAAAATCGCGGGCGCGGTTCTTGCCGCTTTGCACGCCAAAAGCGGCGGCCAGTACGCTGTGCAGCATCTGCCAGAACGTCGGTGGGCTTGGGGGTTGTTCGTCCATTGCGATCTCCTTGTGCCTGAACACAGCGTAGTCGCTGTGGCCAGGCACAAGGTGCATGGGTTCAGGCCACGGCGGTTTGCAGGGCGTGCAGCTGCGCGGTGATCTCGGCAAATAGCGGCCGGCTGCGGGTGTCCGTGGCCGCGCAGGCCTGTTGCAAGCTCCAGAGCGCTTGGCCGCTGGCCTGTTGCGCGGCGCTCAGCGGGCAGCGTTGCAGCAACTCTTCGAGCAGGCAGGCAAAGGCGCGCACTTCCAGGCGCTGCAGGGCCTGGGCTTCGGCTGGGTTGTTTAGGTCGGTAAAGGATGCCGCGCCAAAATCTCCCAGCAGGCAATCACCCGAGTCGTTACGCAGGATGTTGTGGGCGTAAAAGTCGCCGTGGTTGATGCCCTGGGCATGCAAATGAGCCGCCGCCGAGGCCATGCCGTGGGCGATGCGCAAGGCGCTGCTCAGGTTGAACTGACTGTCTTCGGCGTAGCAGTCGCGGGTGCAGGAACTCAGGCTCGGTGGCCCGGCCAGGGGGCTGAACGACGGATCGATCAGCTCCAGCAGCAGGCCGGGTGTGCCCTGCGGGTGGTCGCCGAGCTGACCGTGCAGGCCGATCAGGTTGGCGTGCTGGCCGGCGGCGATGCACGCGCTCATCTCGCTATGGGGCAGGCCGTCGCTGGTCACCGCGCCCTTGAACAGCTTGACCGCAATCTGCTGCGCCGGGCCCTGTTCGGTCTGCCAGGTGGCCTGTTGGATGACCCCCGAGGCGCCTTCGCCCAGGTGTGCGCCGAGCTGCAGTTGCTGCCAGGGAATGCTGCGCAGCGGGTGCTGGCGCAGGCTCGCCGCTTCCAGTCGGTCACAGAACGGATTGCCGGCATAGGCCAGCCAGCTTAGGCGCGGCAGTTGTAGCAACCACTGCGGCAGGGCGTCGAGCTGGTTGGCGGCGATGCGCAGCAGCTCCAGGTTGTGGCAGTGCGCCAGGCTGGCGGGCAGTTCGCGCAGGCGGTTGCCGGCCAGCATGAGTTTTTGCAGCTGCTGGCACTGGCCCAGTGCCTCGGGCAGCTGTTCGAGCTGGTTGTCAGTGAGGATCAGCCATCGCAGTTTCGCTGGTAGCGCCGCCGCCGGCAGGTGGCGAATCTGGTT
>DAITLT010000002.1:21199-39207 GCA_036835505.1 Pseudomonas sp. | reverse complement strand
GTACAGAACTACTACGGCAAGGTCCTGCAACACAGCAACGACCTGAAAACCAGCGCCTGCTGCGATGCCTCCAGCCTGCCCGACTGGCTAAAACCGCTGCTGGCCAAGCTGCACCCACAGGTCACCGAGCGCTACTACGGCTGCGGCCTGGTCGCCCCGGCTGTGCTGGAAGGCGCGCGGGTGCTGGACCTGGGCAGCGGCTCCGGGCGCGACTGCTACCTGCTGGCGCAATTGGTCGGCAGCCAGGGCCAGGTAGTTGGCGTGGACATGACGCCCGAGCAACTGGCGGTGGCCAACGCCCATCTGGGCTACCACGCCGAGCAGTTCGGCTTTGCCAATGTCGAGTTTCGCCAGGGCTATATCGAAAACCTCGATGCCCTGGGCTTGAGCGATGCCAGCTTCGATGTGATCGTCTCCAACTGCGTGATCAACCTCTCGCCGGACAAGGACAGCGTGCTGCGCGAGGCCTATCGCCTGCTGAAAAAAGGCGGCGAGCTGTACTTCTCCGACATCTATGCCGACCGCCGCCTGCCGGCCGCGCTGCGCGAAGACGAGTTGCTCTACGGCGAATGCCTGGGCGGCGCGCTGTACTGGAACGACTTCCATAACCTGGCCAAACGCCACGGTTTTGCCGACCCACGCCTGGTGGAAGACCGGCCGATTGCCATTACCGACCCCAAGCTGGCCGCCAAACTGGGCACTACCCGCTTCTATTCCGCCACTTACCGGCTGTTCAAACTGGACGACCTGGAGCCGGCCTGCGAAGACCACGGCCAGGCGGTGATCTATCACGGCGGCATCGCCGCTGCGCCCCACAGCTTCGTCCTCGACAAGCACCACCAGATCGAAACCGGCAAGGTCTTCCCGGTGTGCGGCAACACCTACCGCATGCTGCATGACAGCCGCTTCGCGCCGTACTTCAGTTTTATTGGCGATTTCAGCCAGCACTTCGGCATCTTCCAGGGCTGCGGCTCGGTGCTGCCTTACGACAATGACAACAGCTCTGCCACCCCAGGCGCCTGTTGCTGAATCGGGAGACCGCACGATGAAGGTTCTGTTTCTGTGTACCGCCAACAGCTGCCGCAGCATCCTCAGCGAGGCGGCCTTCAACCATCTGGCACCCGCCGGCATGCGCGCCTACAGCGCCGGCAGCGCACCCAGCGGAGTGGTCCATCCGCTGAGCCTGCAGACCCTGAGCAACGCCGGCATCGCCACCACGGGGCTGGCCAGCAAAGGCAACGAGGTACACCTGGCGCTGGCGCCGGACTACGTCATCAGCGTTTGCGGGCGCGCCGCGCAACAGCCCTGCCCGGCGTATTTCGGTAGCAGCACGCGCCTGCATTGGGGGCTGGCTGATCCGGCCGAGGTGCGCGGCAGCGACGCCCAGGTGCAAGCCGCCTTCGCCGCCACCCTGGCGCAGATCGAGCGGCGCTTGCAGGCATTTTTTGCCTTGCCCTTCGCCCAGCAAAACTCGGCACAACTGCTGGCGCAACTGCGAGCCATCGGCGAGTTGCCCTGACCCCGGCAAGGGCCTTTACGTCGCGGGCAAATTCCTAAAAAACAACCCACCCAAGGCTTGTGGCGCTGCCACGGCATGCTGTTATGATCGGGCCGCGATCCACCCCGGATAATAAAAACAGCAGTGGAGTGTCGATTTGCCCTTGCTTGATGCCCAGCGCTGGCTTCTGCCGCGCGCCCCCGGTTTGCTTGCCCTACTCCTAGTGCTGCTGATGAGTGCCAGCCTGGCCTGGCAGAGCGTGGTCTGGCAACGCCTGCTGCAGCGCGCGCCAGTCATTCCCAGCAGTGCCCACGAGGCCCCGCAGAATCGCGATATGCAAGGCTTGCTGGGGTTGTTCGGCGCCGGCCCAAGCGCCGCCACCGACGCCCCCAGCACCAGCCTGCGTGTGACCTTGCTCGGCAGTTTTGTCCAGGCCGACAGCCCACGCTCCAGCGCCATCATCCAGCTCGACGGCCGCCCGGCCCAACGCTACCTGGTGGGCCAGACGCTCAGCAGCGGCGTCAGCCTGCATGCCGTGTACCGCGACCGGGTCGAACTCAAGCGCAACGGTCGCCTGGAGACCTTGGCCTTTAGCAAGCCCCAGGGGGCGCCAGCAAGCAGCGCCCGCAACCCGCCAGACAGCGATACCCTCAACCAGTTGCAGGCCCTGGATGAGCAAGACAGCCAGCACCTGCAGCAGCGCATGCAGGCCCTGCGCGAGCAAATTCAGGCGGCTGCCGCCACAACGCCGGCCAGCGACGCCAACCGTGAATCTCCCGAACCGCCTACGGAAGCCAATTAAATTGATGTCTAGGACCTTACCGCGCCTGAGTTGCGCCCTGTTCGCTGCCGGTTTGCTGGTTGCTCCCCTGCCGCTGCGTGCGGCGATCACCCCGGTTGCAACGCCGAGCAGCGAGCAGGAAGAACGCTGGACCATCAACCTGAAGAACGCCGAGATCCGCGAGTTTATCGACCAAGTGGCCGAGATCACCGGCGAGACATTTATCCTCGACCCGCGGGTCAAGGGCCAGGTCAGCGTGCTGTCGAAAACCCCGTTGAGCCTCAGTGAGGTTTATCAGCTGTTTCTCTCGGTGCTGGCCACCCACGGCTTCAGCGTGGTGACCCAGGATGGCCAGGCGCGGGTAATCCCCAATGCCGAGGCCAAGGCCGAAGCCAACAGTGGCGAAGCCGCGCCGGGCCAGCTGGAAACCCGCCTGATCCAGGTCCAGCAAGGCTCGGTGGCGGAGCTGATCCCGCTGATCCGGCCGCTGGTGCCGCAGTACGGGCACCTGGCCGCCGTGACCTCGGCCAATGCCCTGATCATCAGCGACCGCAGCGCCAATATCGCCCGCATCGAAGACCTGATCCGCCAGTTGGACCACAAAGGCAGCAACGACTACAGCGTGGTCAACCTGCAGCATGCCTGGGTGATGGACGCCGCCGAACTACTGAATAACGCCATGCTGCGCGGCCAGGCCAAGGGCAGCACGGGCAGCCAGGTGATTGCCGATGCGCGCACCAACCGCCTGATCATCCTCGGCCCGCCGGCAGCCCGCGCCAAGCTGGTGGGCATGGCCCAGTTGATGGACACCCCCACCACCCGCTCGGCCAACACCCGAGTGATTCGCCTGCGCCATAACGATGCCAAGGCCCTGGCGGAAACCCTCGGGCAACTCTCCGAAGGGCTGAAAACCCCGGCCGGCGAAACCGGCGGCCAAGCGCAAAACATCATGATCCGCGCCGACGAGAGCCTCAACGCCCTGGTCCTGTACGCCGAGCCGGAAGTGGTGGCGACCCTCGAAGAAATCGTCCGCCAACTGGATGTGCCGCGCGCCCAGGTGCTGGTCGAGGCGGCCATCGTGGAAATCAGCGGCGACATCAGCGAGGCGGTCGGCGTGCAGTGGGCCATCGATGCCCGTGGCGATTCCGGCGGCCTGGGCGGCAGCAACTTCAGCAACAGCGGTCTGTCGGTGGGCACCGTGCTCAGCTCGATCAAGAACAACGTGATCCCGCCCAATCTGCCCGACGGAGCCATCGTCGGCATCGGCAACAGCGACTTTGGCGTGCTGATCACCGCGCTCTCGGCCAACAGCAACTTCAACCTGCTGTCCACACCCAGCCTGCTGACCCTGGACAACCAGAAGGCGGAGATTCTGGTCGGCCAGAACGTGCCATTCCAGACCGGCTCCTACACCACCGACGCGGCGGGCGCCAACAACCCCTTCACCACCGTCGAGCGCCAGGATGTCGGGGTCAAGCTCAAGGTCATCCCGCATATCAACGACGGCGCCACCCTGCGCCTGGAGATCGACCAGGAAATCTCCTCCCTGGCCCCGACCGCCACCACCGCCGCAGGCGCCAGCGACCTGATCACCAACAAGCGCTCGATCAAGAGCACGGTGCTGGCCGAGGACGGGCAGATCGTGGTGCTCGGCGGGCTGATCCAGGATGACGTCACCCAGAGCGTTTCCAAGGTGCCGCTGCTGGGCGATATTCCCTGGCTGGGTGGGCTGTTTCGCTCGACCAAGGATGTACACACCAAACGCAACCTAATGGTTTTTTTACGGCCGATGATCATCCGCGACGCCACCGGCCTGGCGGCCATCTCCGGCAAGAAGTACAGCGATATTCGTATCCTCGGCGCCGACGGCAACGACAAAATGCCCAATGTGCTGCCGCGCACCCCCGGCCAGTTGTTCGACGGCCAGGGCGGCGCTGCGGTCGATCTGCGCCGACCCTGAGGCCCTCGCCGGCAGGAGTAGAGCGCGCCACCCAGGGCATACCTCCTCCGGGGAATGGCAAGGGCCCGGTGGCCCTCTTAGTATGCAGGCACTGCACAAGGTCACCGACGTCAGAGGTGGGCTCCGACGCCAAGTCCTTTGCGGTGCTTCATCACGGTTATTTGCCCGCGCAGTTTTCACGGCACTGCCTGGGCATTTTTTTGTCTGGCATTTTTTTGCTTTGGCATTCGCTTTTGCGGGCGCCTGCAGCGCCCGCCATCAGCCTGAGGGGCTTGCGATGATCCAGACCCGCGACGTGCGCCAGTTGATCCTGCAGCACCCGCTGTTCAACCTGTTTAACGAAGATGCCCAGGAGCGCCTGCTCAGCGAGGCACAGCAGCGCCATGCCCCGGCCAGCAGCCTGCTGCTGCAACAGGGCCAGCCGGCCGAACGGTTTTTTCTGGTGCTTAGCGGACGAGTCAAGCTGTTCCGCATCTCTGCCGACGGCCAGGAAAAAGTGGTGGAAATCATTCACCCCGGCCAGACCTTTGCCGAGGCGGTGATGTTTATGCAGCATGCGGTGTATCCGGTGTGTGCCGAGAGCCTGGATACGGTCGAGCTGGTCAGCTTCCCCAACCGCCTGATGCTCCATCTGCTCGCCGAACACCCGGCCACCTGCCTGCACCTGCTCGGCCACCTGAGCATTCGTCTGCACCAGCGCCTGGGCGAAATCGAAACCCTGACCCTGCAGAACGCCACCCAGCGCTTTGCCCTGTACCTGATTCAGCAACTGGAAAATCGCGCCCTCGACAGCGCCGAGATCGACCTGCAATTACCCAAGCGTCTGATTGCCGCGCGCTTGTCGATGCAGCCGGAAACCCTCTCGCGGACCATGGCACGCCTGCGTCAGGCCGGGCTGATCGAGAGCCGTGGCCGACATATTCATATCCCCAGCGTGGCGCGTCTGCTGGCTGAGTTCAATGAAGATCCGGGGCTTATTGCCCGCGAAGGATAAAGTGCGGGAACAGCTGCTCCAGGGTTTCCCAGAGCTCACGCAGATGCAGGGGCTCGGGGGTCGCCGGCAGGCTTGGGTCCCACATCTGCTCGGTGCGCACGCACTGCACCACATAACGCTCGACACCGGCAGCACGCAAGCGTTGCGCCAGGGTCAGGAGCTTGTGGCAATCGAGCAGGTGCCAATGCACGGTGGTGCGGCATTCATAATCCACGCCACTGGCCAGCAGTAACTCCAGGCTGCGCCAATTGGCTGCGCCACTGCCGCGCACGCCGGTAATCAATGCGGTGTCTTCGGCCAGCGCCTTGACATCGAAACCGACCCAATCGACCAGCGGCAACACCCGCGCCAACGCTTGCGGGCGAACCCCGGCGCTGTGCAGGCCAATCTTGAAGCCCAGCTCACGCACCTCGGCAATGGCTGCCGGCAAGGCCGCCTGCAAGGTTGGCTCACCGCCACTGAAGACCACGGCTTCAAGCAAACCCTGACGCCGACGCAGAAACTCCAGCAGCTCCGGCCAGGGCTTTTCATTCTCGCCACGCGGCACGATCAGGCCCGGATTGTGGCAATAACGACAACGCCAGGCACAGCCCTGGCAAAACAGCACGCAGGCCAGATGGCCGGGGTAGTCCAGGGTGGTCAGGGGCACAAAGCCCCCGACCCGTAACGCTTGTTTCACGCCGAGCGGCACGAGCTGGCGGCTTCGGTGAAGTGCCGACGCTCACGGTGCTCGGCCTGCTTGCCCGGATTGAAGGCGGCAACCGGACGGTGATAACCCATCACTCGGGTCCAGACTTCACAGCGTTGACGCAGTTCTTGAGGGAGTTGTTCGACGGTCATGGTGTTGCTCCTTGCGTGGGTAAAAAATGGGCTCTGTAACGGTTAATGCTGCTGATGGCAGCGCACCGCGCAGGATGGGTATCGCTGTGCTCCACAGCATCCTGCGCGCTGCCCCAGCGCTTGCCGGGGCAGCGGGTAGAAAATCAGGCGCAGCTCTCGCTACAGGCCTGCTGTCGCTGCAGCAAAACCTGGTCACACTGCGGACAGAATTCGTGCTCGCCGGCCAGATAACCGTGTACCGGACAGATGGAGAAGGTCGGGGTCACGGTCAGGTACGGCAGACGGAAACGGCTCAAGGCGTTGCGCACCAGGTTCTTGCAGGCCTCGGTGGAGCTGATCCGCTCGGCCATATACAGGTGCAGCACGGTGCCGCCGGTGTATTTGCACTGCAGGGCATCCTGCAATTCCAGCGCCTCGAACGGGTCGTCGGTGAAGCCGACCGGCAACTGCGAGGAGTTGGTGTAGTACGGCGTCTCGCTGCAGCCGGCCTGGAGAATGTCCGGGTAGCGCTTGAGGTCTTCCTTGGCGAAACGGTAGGTGGTGCCTTCCGCCGGAGTGGCTTCGAGGTTGTACAGGTGGCCGGTTTCTTCCTGGAAGCGCACCAGGGTAGCCCGTACATGATCGAGCAACTGCAGGGCGAAGGTACGCCCCTCGGCGGTGTGCATGCCTTCGCGATCGCCGGTGAAGTTACGCAACATCTCGTGCAGGCCATTCAGGCCGATGGTCGAGAAGTGATTACGCAGGGTGCCCAGATAACGCTTGGTGTAGGGGTACAGGCCGTTATCCATATGGTGCTGGATCACCTTGCGCTTGACCTCCAGGCTCTGCATGGCCAGTTCCATCAACTGGTCGATACGCCGCAACAGGCCATTGGTGTCGCCCTTGTACTCATAACCCAGGCGCGCACAGTTGATGGTGACCACGCCCAACGAGCCGGTTTGCTCGGCCGAACCGAACAGACCGCCGCCACGCTTGAGCAGCTCGCGCACGTCCAGTTGCAGGCGGCAGCACATCGAGCGCACCTGGTTGGGTTGCATGTCCGAGTTGAGGAAGTTCTGGAAGTACGGCAAACCGTAGCGCGCGGTCATCTCAAACAGACGCTCGGCGTTCTCGCTGTCCCAGGGGAAATCGTGGGTAATGTTGTAGGTCGGGATCGGGAAGGTAAACACCCGGCCCTTGGCATCGCCAGCCTGCATCACCTCGATATAGGCGCGGTTGATCAGCTCCATCTCGGCCTGCAGCTCGCCATAGGCGAAAGGCATTTCCACGCCGCCGATATAGGGGATCTGCTCGCGCAGGTCTTCCGGGCAAACCCAGTCGAAGGTCAGGTTGGTAAACGGCGTTTGCGTGCCCCAACGCGATGGCACGTTGAGGTTGTAGATGAACTCCTGAATGGCCTGACGTACCTCGTCATAGCCCAACTGGTCCTTGCGCACATAGGGCGCCAGGTAGGTGTCGAAGGAGCTGAACGCCTGGGCGCCAGCCCACTCGTTCTGCAGGGTGCCGAGGAAATTAACCATCTGCCCCAGGGCACTGGAGAGATGCTTGGGCGGCCCGGCTTCAACCCTGCCCGGCACCCCATTCAGACCCTCGTTGAGCAGGGTGCGCAACGACCAGCCGGCACAGTAACCGGCGAGCATGTCCAAGTCATGGATATGCAGGGAGCCTTCGCGGTGGGCAATGCCAATATCGGCGCTGTACACCTCGTCCAGCCAATAGTTGGCGGTAACCTTACCGGCGACGTTGAGCACCAAGCCACCGAGGGAGTAGCCCTGGTTGGCGTTGGCCTGCACGCGCCAGTCGGCACGGGACAGGTATTCATTCATCGACGCCGCCACTTCGACGATCGCCTTGCGGTCACGGCGCAGACGGCCATGCTGCTCGCGATAAACGATATAGGCACGGGCGGTGGCGTAATAATCAGCCTCCATCAACACCCGCTCAACCTGATCCTGCACCTGCTCGACATCCAGAGTTTCATGGGCCAACAGGCGCTCAAGCACCTGCTCGGCGAGCTCGCTCGCCTGGGCCTCGGCAAACTCGCCGCTGGCCTTGCCCGCCGCCAGTAGCGCCCGTTCAATTTTGGCCAATTCGAAAGCAACCAGACGGCCATCACGCTTGCGTAACGACACCGGACGACGACTATGGGGCAAACCAGGCATATTCTCTCCACCACTACATGTTGTTCTGATAAGACGATTGAAACACTAGATGCGGTGAATTTACCCATTAACCCCAGGCACGAACTTGACCTATATCAAGCCCACCCAAAAGCCTGTGGAGTCTGTCGCATCTTCACAATTTGCTCAGCCCGGCCCTGCTTGACGGACAATTGTCGCCATGACTCGGCGAACATCGACGCGACAGGTTCGCCAGAGCAAGGCACCTTGTATATGAGGCCCTGGCTAGCCGCCGAGAAGGGTCTAGCCTCGATCTGAACCAACGAACCACTTGCCAGGCATTCACCCCAACACTTAGAAAGCATTACTCAGCACAAGGAACGCGATAATCATGCTCACTCTCTCTAAACGCTGCGCCATCCTGCTCTGCCTGCCGCTATTGCTGAGCGCCTGCAGCAACACCCCAGGCTACTTCGAAGCCCAGCAACCGGCCGCAGGCAGCAGCCTGCTCTACCTTTACCGGCCCAAGGCCGATAATCCTGGAATGCAGCCCCTGCGTTTTTCCTATCCAGACATTCAGTTGGATGGCCGCAGCGTTGGCCAATTACCCTTCAACAGCCACTTTGCCGTCGGCCTCAGCCCAGGCAAGCACACCCTGCGCGTCACCGGTTTGAGCAAAAAAGCCAAGTGGGAGCCGCGCGACATCGAGCAGGTCTTCAACGCAAGCCCTGACGAGGTCAAATATATGAAGCTCAACGTGCAGTACAACCTCAACGAGATGAACCTCGGTCAACCCTCACCCAGCTACACCCTGTTTCTGACACCGGTGAGCGCCAGCGATGCGGTCTATGAGATCCGCAACACCTCAGCCCAAGACTGAAATAATTAACCGAGTGCCCCGCCATAGCATCACGCCCAGGGCGCCTCAGGAGACATGACCCCATGCAGTTGACCTTACAGCGGCAAGCCCAAGCATCCCTGCTCACCCTGGCAACCCTGCTATTGGCCGCCTGCGCCAGCTCGCCAGCCATCCAGGGCCCGCTAAGCAGCAATACCAGGCACAGCAATATCGAACTGCAAGGCGTACCCGGCTCGGTGCGCACCCAGGTGAAAACCATCACCGCCACCGTCAGCGCCATCGATTACCAGAGCCGCCAGGTCACCCTCAAGGACGCTCAGGGCCATCGCCAGACCCTGCAAGCCAACCCCAACGTGCAGCACTTCGAGCGGGTCAAGGTCGGCGACCGGGTACACGCCGAGGTGGCCGAAGAAACCGCGGTATACCTGCGCAGTCGCGGCGTTGCCGCCGATGACGGGATTATCCAGCGCCTGCTGCAACAGGCCCGCAGCGACCAGCCTGGCCTGGCATTGCACAGCAGCGAGCAAGTGACCGCCCAGGTCACGGCTGTCGACCTGAGCCAACACAGCGCCACCTTGCGCTACCCCGACGGCAGCAGCAGAACCGTTCTGGTGCGTCCCGACGTCGCCCTGGACGAGCACGCCGTCGGCAGCCAGGTGGTTATCCGCGTCAGCACCGCCATGCTGGTGCGGGTGGAAAAGCCCTGAAGCAATCCGCCCACCACTCAGCAAGGGAATGCTGCGTCATGGGCAATTTCGCATTGCGCCCCCTCCTCAGCGCCCTGCTCTTGCTCGCTGCGCCACTGAGCAACGCCGGGCCGCTGCGCGACAAACTGCAAGAATGGCGAGCCGAGCACCGGGCACCGCCCGCACAGATCCAGCGCGACCTGGCCTACGGCAGCGACAAGCAGCAACGCCTTGATCTGTATCTGCCGAGCAATGCCCGGCAGGCCCCGGTGCTGCTGATGGTGCATGGCGGCGCCTGGCGCATCGGCGACAAGGGCGCCGAGGCAGTGGTCGACAACAAGGTTAAACGCTGGTTGCCCAAGGGCTTTATCTTCGTCTCGATCAACTACCGACTGCTGCCGGCCGCTGCACCCCTGCAACAGGCCGACGACGTGGCCCGCGCCCTGGCCTTTGTCCAGCAGCAGGCCAGCGCCTGGGGTGGCGACCCAGGCAAAGTCATCCTCATCGGCCACTCGGCCGGCGCCCACTTGGTCAGCCTGTTGGCGGCCCGCCCGCAGCGCGTCTATGACCTCGGCGGCAAAGCCTGGCTCGGCAGCGTCGCCCTCGACAGTGCGGCCATGGATGTCGAGCAGATCATGCAAGGCACCCATGCGCGCTTTTACGACCAGGCTTTTGGCAAATCCCCCGCTTACTGGGTCGCCACCTCGCCCTTGCGGCAACTGGATAAAACCGCCACACCGCTGCTGGCCGTCTGCTCCAGTCAACGCAGCGACGCCTGCCCGGCAGCCCAGAAATTTGTCGCAACCGCCAAGCGCCTCGGCGTTAACGCCCAACTGCTCAGCCAGGACCGCAGCCACAAAGCCATCAACCAGGACCTGGGCGCCGACAACGCCTACACCCTTGAGGTTGAAGGCTTCATGGGCAGTCTCGATAGCGAGGTCGCCCAGCGACTGGGGCTTGGTCGTTAACCGCCGCTCATGGAGCGCTTGCCCAGCGACACATTGAGGCTGTTGAGAACGTCGGCCTGGCGATACAGGCGCCGGTAGATTGCCCCCATCTGCGCCAACTGCACCGGCGTCAGCGCCTGGTTGCCGTAGCGGGGCTTTTCGAACCGCAGGGCAAACTGTCGATCATCCGTTGATGCAGGCACGCGCTGATCAGCGCAACAAGCCGCCGCAGAAGCCACGAACAATTAAATCGCCTGAAATTGACACGAATCATTATTAATAAGATTGCCAACCAATATACTACGCCACCATTTTTGACTGCCCGAGGATGCTCCCATGAGCCCACGTATTCTGCTTAGCCTTACCGCCCTGCTGGCGGCGACCCACAGCTACGCCAAGGAATACCCGATCGGCGAGCCACAAACCTGTGCTGGCATGGAAGTTGGTGCGGTGTATCTGCAGCCCATCGCCATGGACCCACCGGGGATCATGCGCGCCGCCGCCGAATCCGACGTACACATGGAAGCAGACATCAGCGCTCTGGAGAGCAACGCCCACGGCTTCCAGGAAGGCAGCTTCGTGCCTTACCTGAACATCAGCTATCGCCTGCAAAAGGTCGGTAGCGAGCAGGTTCTTGAGGGCGACTTCCACGCCATGGTGGCCAACGATGGCCCCCATTACGGCGACAACCTCAAGCTGATGGGGCCAGGCAAGTACCAATTGACCTACTTCGTCAGCGCACCGGGCCAATCAGCCCACGGTCATGCCTTCGGTCGCCATACCGACAAGGAAACCGGCGTAGCCCCCTGGTTCGAGCGTTGCGAACTGAACTACAGCTTCACCTTCGCCGGCATCGGCAAAAAAGGCGGCTACTGAGTTCGACGGCGCGCCTGCGGGCGCGCCCTTTGCTGGAGACGCCTGATGAAGCTTTACCCTCTGTTGCTGGCCGCCATCCTGCCCGGCGCCGCGCTGGCCGCGCCGCTACCCAGCTATGAGCTGGAGGTGCGTGACGGTCACTTCACCCCGGCCAACCTGCAAGTAGCTGCCGGACAACGTTTCAAGATCATCGTGCACAACCGCGGTCAGGGGCCGGTGGAGTTCGAAAGCACGCCGCTGCGCATCGAGAAGGTGCTCAGCCCCGGCGTCAGCTCATTCGTTGTAATTCACCCGCTCAAGCCCGGCCGCTACAGCTTCTTCGACGAGTTCCATACGGAACTGCCAGCCGGTGTGATCGAGGCTCGCTGAGTCGCCCAATTCGAGGTTTAGCCCATGGAACAAGCCCTGCTGATCGTCTGGCGTGAAAGCGTCGAAGCCTTGTTGGTGATCGGAATTCTATTCGCCTGGTTGCGCCAGCAACCCGGTCGCCGTCACGCCATGGTCTATCTGTGGGCCGGTGTCGGCCTCGGGCTGCTGTGCGCCGGCTTGCTGGCCGGGCTGATGACCCTGGCCGGCAACTGGATGAACGGCGCATCCGGGGAGTGGTTCCAGGTCAGCCTGAGCCTGCTTGCCAGCCTGTTGATTTTGCAGATGGCCTACTGGATGGCTCGTAACGGCGGGCAACTGCGCCAGCAGTTGCAACTGAGTGCCGGTTCGGCCTTGCAACAGGGGCGCCTGCTCAGTCTGAGCCTGCTGGTGGCCCTGGCCGTGGCGCGCGAGGGCAGCGAAACAGTGATCTTTCTCTACGGGGTCAGCGCCTCGGCCAATCCGGCCAGCCTGGCCCTGGGTGCCCTGCTCGGCTTGCTCCTGGGGCTGGCGTGTTTTGCCCTGCTGCAGGCCGGCAGTCGCTTTATCGCCTGGCGGCAGTTCTTCTTGATCAGCGAATGGCTGCTGATCCTGCTCGGCGGCGCCTTGCTGATCAGCGCCCTGGATCGGGCCAGCGGGCAATGGATGGCCATGGACTTGCCAGAATACCTGTATGAGCTGATCGGCACGCCGCTGTGGGACACCTCGGCGCTGCTGGATGACGGCAGCCGCGCAGGCGCCCTGCTGGCCAGTCTGACCGGTTACCGGGCCATGCCCTCGGCGCTCCAGGCTGCGCTGCTGGCCAGTTACTGGCTACTGGCCTGGCGCCTGCTGCGCAAGCCGACAGCGCAACTGCGCAGCAGCCTGGCATGAACAGCGCCCGCAACAGGTCGGCCGCCCCCCCTGACGAAAGCATCAGGGGCCAGGCCGCGGCAACGCTGTTTGATCCCGTGCAGGACGCTGCTGCGCGGCCGCTTAACCGTTGGCTGACCCAGCTCGGACATGCCATGCGCCGCCATGCCGCGGTGATCCGCTACCTGCAATGGGCGGTGGTGCTGTTTTATGCCGTGCTGCTGATCATCCCCGCATTTATGCCGCTGCCGGCAGCCGAGGCCGGCATCCTCAGCAACCTGACCCTGCTCGCGCAGTTTCTGTTCTGGGGCCTGTGGTGGCCCTTTGTGCTGCTCTCCATCGTCTTGTTTGGCCGCCTCTGGTGCGGCGTGCTCTGCCCGGAGGGGGCGCTTAGCGAATGGACCAGCCTGCGTGGCCTGGGTCGCGGCACGCCACGCTGGATGCGCTGGGGTGGCTGGCCAACCCTGGCCTTCCTGCTTACCACTCTGTATGGGCAACTGATCAGCGTTTACGACTACGCCCAGGCCGCCCTGCTGATTCTCGGCGGCTCAACCCTGGCGGCGATGCTGGTGGGGTTTCTGTATGGTCGCGGCAAACGCGTCTGGTGCCGCTACCTGTGCCCGGTGAGCGGTGTGTTCAGCCTGCTGGCCAAGCTCGCCCCGGTGCATTTTTATGTCGATGAGCAGCGCTGGCGCGCCAACGCCCCACCCCATTTACCACCGCCCAACTGCGCACCGCTGCTGGACATCCGCCGCATGCGCGGCGCCTCGGCGTGCCACGCCTGCGGGCGGTGCAGCGGCCAGCGCGACGCGGTGCAACTGCTGGCGCGCTCCAGCAACGAAGAAATTGTCCGTTACGGGCGCAACGCCGACAGTCAGTGGGAGGTACGCCTGCTGCTCTACGGCGTCATCGGCCTGGCCATCGGCGCCTTTCAATGGACGGTCAGCCCCTGGTTTATCAGCCTCAAGCAGGCCATGGCCGAATGGCTGGTGGCCCGCGATATTTTCTGGCCACTGGAGGCCAACGCGCCCTGGTGGTTACTGACCCACTATCCGCAACTGAACGATGCCTTCACCTGGCTCGATGGCCTGGCAATCTGCCTTTACCTGCTGGGGGCCGGCGTGCTGCTCGGCGGCGCCCTGCATCTGCTGATCAACAGCGCCAGCCGATTGGCCGGGCAGAGCCCAGCCTTCGCCCGCCAACTCATGCTGTGCCTGATTCCCCTGGGCGCAGCCGGGCTGTTTCTCGGCCTCTCGGCCACCACGGTAAAGCTGCTGCGCTATGAAGGCCTGGCCCTGCTCTGGGTGCAACCCGCCCGCGCCGCCCTGCTGCTGGCGGCTATTGCCTGGTGCCTGTGGCTGAGCGAGCGGGTGTGCGCCAGCCTGCCCGCCGGGCGCAAGGCATTTTTGCTGCTGAGCATGGCCCTGGCCTGCAGCCTACCCGGCTACGCCTGGTGGCTACAGTTCTGGGGCTGGTAACAAGCGTCCGAAAACCACACAGCGCCGCGCACGGCAAGGACGCCCGAGGCAGCGCTTGGATCGCGCACAAACAACCCTCTCCGCCCGACCGCAGGGCCAGCAATCGCTGAGCGCGGCAGCCGCTCTTCAAGCCATAGATCACGGCCCACCTGAGACTAATCAGGTAGGCCTGGCACCCCTGCGCAGCCTCCGGACAGCGACCGTCCGGCATCTTGAACAGATCGAACGCGGCGGCTATCCCGTGGTTCCCAAGCAACCTTGCCAGAGTGCGCCTGCCACGGTCGAAATACGGCCGCGTGGATGGAGCAAGAGCGCCGTGATTAAACGACCAGCGGTAGGTATGCTGAGGACAGACACGACGGGGCCGAATGCCGTTCGCCATGCTGGCCGTGCCCAGCAAGACACGCCCGCCATCCCCGACCACCCCACGCCTGCAAGGAGTCACCGGCATGCTCAACTGGTTGCTGTTGTTTGTCCCCCTCACCCTGGCCCT
The DNA here is from genome assembly GCA_036835505.1 of Pseudomonas sp. Taxonomy (GTDB): domain Bacteria; phylum Pseudomonadota; class Gammaproteobacteria; order Pseudomonadales; family Pseudomonadaceae; genus Aquipseudomonas. The sequence continues at coordinate 24,457 of DAITLT010000002.1, read as the reverse complement.
GGAATACCTGGCGCCACAGCAACACTTGCTGATTTTTATCAGCGCGGCCGTGGCCATCATCCCCCTGGCCGGCTGGCTGGGCCGGGCCACCGAGCAACTGGCCGAGCGCGCCGGTGACGGGGTTGGCGGCTTGCTCAATGCCACCTTTGGCAATGCCACCGAGTTGATCATCGCCATCGCCGCGTTGCGCGCCGGCTTGCATGACGTGGTCAAGGCGTCACTGGCCGGCTCAATCATCGGCAACATCCTGCTGGTACTCGGGGCGGCCATGTTTTGCGGCGGCCTGCGCTTCAAGGCGCAGCACTTCAACTCCGATGGCGCGCGCGCCGAAGCCACCCTGCTGACCCTGGCCGCCATCGCCCTGGTGCTGCCGGCGGTATATATGATGCGCGCCGAAGAGGTGCCGGCCCTGCTCGGCAAGGTACAACACCTGAGCAACGCCATCTCGCTGGTATTGCTGCTGGCCTACGGCTTGTTTCTGTATTACTCGCTGGTCACCCACAAGGCGCTGTTCGCCGGCAGTCACGCAGCAGACAGCGGCGCAGCCATGACGCTCTGGCCGCTGGGCAAGGCCATCGGCGTGCTGGCCCTGGCCACCGGCCTGATTGCCTGGGTCAGTGAAATCCTGGTCGGCGCCATCGAGCCCAGCGCCAAGGCCTTCGGCCTGAGCAATATGTTTATTGGGGTGTTCGTGGTGGCCATCCTCGGTAATGCCGCCGAGCACGCCACGGCGATTACCGCGGCACTGAAGAATCGCATGGACCTGGCCCTGTCGATTGCCATCGGTTCCAGCGTGCAGGTGGCGCTGTTTGTCGCCCCGGTGTTGGTACTGTCCAGCCTGCTTATCGGCCCGGCGCCGATGAACCTGGCCTTTCCCGCCGGCCTGACGTTGACCGTGCTGCTGTCCGTCATGATCACCGGTCAGGTGGCCGGCGATGGTCGCTCCGACTGGCTCAAGGGCGTGCAACTGCTGGCCGTTTACCTGGTATTCGGCATGGCCTTCTTCTTTATTCCCGCCACGCTGGCGCCTTGATGCCGGGAGCGTTCATCCATGTCGACTGAGCAACCCAACCTCCTGCCCATCGCTACGCCACCCAGCGGCTGGCTGCGCTGGCTCCCCGGCCTGCTGATGCTCAAGCACTACCAACTGGCCTGGCTGCCCAAGGACATCATCGCCGGCCTGGTGCTGACCACCATGCTGGTGCCGGTGGGCATCGCCTATGCCGAGGCCTCCGGGGTGCCGGGCATCTACGGCCTGTACGCGACCATAGTGCCGCTGCTGGCCTACGCCCTGTTCGGTCCCAGCCGCATCCTGGTACTCGGCCCGGACTCATCCCTGGCGGCGTTGATTCTTGCCGTGGTGCTACCGCTGTCGGGCGGCGATCCGCTGCGCGCGGTGACCCTGGCCAGCATGATGGCGGTGGTTGCCGGGCTGGTGTGCATCCTCGCCGGCCTGCTGCGCCTGGGTTTTATCACCGAGCTGCTGTCCAAGCCGATCCGCTATGGCTACATGAACGGCATCGCCCTGACCGTGCTGATCAGCCAGTTGCCCAAGCTGTTCGGCATCTCCATCGACAGTCAAGGCCCAGGGCGCGACCTCTGGCAGCTGGGCGAGGCGCTGCTGGCCGGCCAGAGCAACCTCTACAGCCTGGCGGTAGGCGCTGCCTGCCTGGCGCTGATCCTGCTGCTCAAGCGCTTCAAGCAGTTGCCGACAATCCTGATTGCGGTGGTGCTGGCCACCCTTGCGGTGGGCCTGTTCGACCTCGACAGCCAGGGCGTCAAGGTGCTCGGTGAGCTGCCCCAGGGGCTGCCGACCTTCGCCCTGCCCTGGCTCAGCGGCGTCGATCTGGCCGCCGTGGCGCTGGGCGGCGTGGCGGTGGCGCTGGTGTCCTTTGCCGACACCAGCGTGCTGTCGCGCACCTATGCGGCGCGCACCGGCAGCCATGTCGACCCCAACCAGGAAATGGTCGGCCTGGGCGCAGCCAACCTGATTGGCGGTTTCTTCCAGGGTTTCCCGATCAGCAGCAGCTCCTCGCGCACGCCAGTGGCCGAAGCAGCCGGCTCACAGACCCAGCTCACCGGGGTCGTCGGCGCCCTGGCCGTGGCGGCGTTGCTGATGGTGGCGCCCAACCTGCTGCAAAACCTGCCCACCAGCGCCCTGGCGGCGGTGGTGATTGCCGCGGCCATCGGCCTGTTCGAGTTTGCCGACCTCAAGCGCATCTACAAGATTCAGCAGTGGGAGTTCTGGCTGTCGATGGCCTGCTTCGCCGGCGTCGCGGTGTTCGGCGCCATCCCCGGCATTTGCATCGCCGTGGTGCTGGCGGTGATCGAGTTTCTCTGGGACGGCTGGCGGCCTTACTACACCGTGCTCGGCCGGGTCGCCGGGGTACGTGGTTTCCATGATGTGGCGCGCCACCCCCAGGCTCGCCTGGTGCCAGGGTTGGTGCTGTTTCGCTGGGATGCGCCGCTGTTTTTTGCCAACGCCGAGCTGTTCCAGCAGGCCGTACTCAAGGTGTTGGCCGAGTCGCCACAGCCGGTACGCCGTCTGGTGGTGGCGGCCGAGCCGGTCACCAGCATCGACGTGACCTCCGCCGACATGCTCAGCGAACTGGGCCAAACCCTCGCCGCTGCCGGCATCGACTTCCATCTCGCCGAGGTCAAAGGCCCGGTGAAGGACAAGCTGCGCCGCTTCGGCCTGCTCAAGCCTGGCGAAGAACAGCGCATCCAGCCCACCGTCGGCGCCGCGGTCGACACCTACCTGGCCGACTACCAGATCGACTGGAAGCGCTGAACCGCCAAGATGGCCTGGTACGCAGGGATACCCAGCAGGCTTGGATGGCCCTCGACAGCCAGTTAGCCCCGCGCACGCCTATATGGACTCCCCTTGCAGCTGTCAGTGCGCGGCAGGCGATCACAGCGCCTGCATACCACTCTTGTACTCGCGCATATGGAGAACAAGCCATGAACACTATTGCCCCCCCATCAAGCCAATGCAGGAGCTAAATTGAGATAGAGCGGCATACGGCTGCCAGGCCAGGTTAATCTCGACTGAGCAATACCACGGCACTGAGGGCAGCTATCGCGACCAGTGGCGATACGGCCAGCAGCAGCCCGCTCACACCTGCCCCAGCGGCCAGTAGCTGCCCGGCGACCAGCGGCCCAGTCATGGAGCCGAGCCGCCCTACCGCCACCGCAACACCGACGCCGGTAGCACGCACCTGCGCCGGGTAAATACGCGGCGCCAGGGCATAAAGAATC
>DAITLT010000002.1:0-21189 GCA_036835505.1 Pseudomonas sp. | reverse complement strand
CAGTTGGCCACCGACCGCACAAGCACCGGCGGCCATGCCAGCCAGATACAGGCCCCCGAGCACGGCCAGATAACCAAGCGCCGCCAGCGCGGCGAACATACCCAGGTAGGCCAGCGCCACTGCCAGCAGCGCGTTGCCTTTGTCCATCAGACGCCCCGCCAGCAGCGAGCCGGCCACGCCACCGAGATTGAACAGCACCTGGATCGCCGAAGTGTCCGGACGGCTCAGACCGCGCTCGATCAGCAGGGTCGGCAGCCAGTTCAGCAGCATGTACAGAATCGTTAGCGTACAGAAGCAGCTGCACCACAGCAGCAGCGTCGAGGAGGCGCGACGCCCGCCTAGCAGTTCGCTGGCAGTAGCACCCAGTGCTAGCGCCTGACCACGATAGACCCGCGACTCCGGCAGCCAGAGCATCAGCAGCGGTGCAATTAGCAGCGGTGCCACACCGCCGACATAGAACACCAGACGCCAGTCACCGGCGACAGAAAACATGCCGATCAAGGCGGCGATGGCACCCCCCAGTGGCACGCCGCAATAGGTCAGGCTGACCGCCATATTGCGCAGTTCGGCGCTGGCCACTTCAGACGACAGGGCGATCAGAATTGGCAGTGCCGCGCCCATGCCCAGCCCGGTGATCAGGCGGGCCACAAGCAGCTGTTGGTAAGTCGCGCTGTGGGCGGTGAGCAGCGAAAACAGCCCGAACAGGATCACCGCACCGATCAGCACTTGCTTGCGGCCGAAACGGTCGGCCAGCCAACCGCCGCATACCGCGCCCGGCAGCAGTCCGATCAGGCCGGCGCTGAACACCCACCCCAGTGCCGCCGAGTCCAGCTTGAAGGTGGCCGCCATGGCAGGCGCAGCCACCCCGACGGATTGCAGATCAAAGCCTTCCAGTATCGCGACGATAAAGCACAGCAGAATGGTGCGCAGAGACGGCGCCATCGGGACGTTTGCAACAGACATATGCACCTCGATTGTTATTGTTATCCGGCTACCTTGGGGGTCCACTGCGCCGCTAGGGGCACTGCGAGTTCTCGATCAGCACCGCCATGCCCTGCCCGCCGCCGATACAGGCCGACGCCACGCCGTAGCGCAGGTTGCTCTGACGCAACTGCCTGGCCAGGCTCATGCACAGGCGCAATCCGCTGGCGGCCAGCGGGTGCCCCAGGGCAATCGAGCCGCCGCAGCGGTTGAGTCGTGCGTCATCGATCTGCAGCGCCTGCTGCACGGCCAACACCTGGGCGCCCTGGGCCTCGTTGATCTCGATCAGGTCGATGTCATCCAGCTGCAAGCCGCTGCGACTCAATAGCAGGCGGATCGCCTCGACCGGGCCGATGCCCATGACTTCGGGTGCGACGCCCACCGCGGTCACCGCCAGCAGCCGCGCCAATACGGGCTGGGCCGCCGTCGACTCGCGCCCAACCAGCGCCGCTGCCGCACCATCGACCACCGCGCAGCTGTTGCCGGCCGTCTGCACACCGCCGGCATGCACCGGGCGCAAGCGCGCCAGGGCGTCGAGACTGGTCGCGCGCGGGTGGCTGTCCTGCTCGACCCGCTCGACGCCGCGCGGTAGCTCGATGGCACGCGGGTGATAGCCGGGCAGCGCGAAGCACTCGTTGCTCACCGCGACCAGCTCTTGCCGATACCAGTCCTGCTCGCGTGCCGCCAGGGCGCGCTCGAAACTGGCCAGGGCGAAGGCATCGACCTCGGTGCGCTGAATGCCGTAGCGACGGGCCAGGTTCTCGGCGGTGGCGATCATATCGATGCCCGGTGCCGGGTCATGCAGGGCTTCCCAGAGAAAGTCCTTGAACTCGACCGGCGCGCCCAGGCGAAAGCCGTTGCGGTGGGTGTACGCGACGATGGGGTTGCGCGACATCGACTCGGCCGCCACGCACAAGGCCAACTCGGCGCCGTTGGCGATCTCCAGCCCAGCCTGGCGCAGCAACTCGAAACCGGTGCCGCAAATGCGCTGCACCGCCAGGGCCGGCACCGTTTGCGGCACTCCGCTGTACAGACCGATATGGCGCGGCAACATATAAGCATCAAAGCTGGCCTGAGCCATGGAGCCAGCCAGCACGCACTCCACCGCGGCAGGATCGATAGCCGCGCGCGTTAGCACTGCGCGGCCGACCTTGATCCCCAGGTCGATGGGCGACACCTGCGCCAACGCGCCGCCGCAGTCGACCCAAGGCGTGCGCACGGCTTCCAGAATTGCCGTGTCGGTGAAGCTCGAGTACAGCCCCTGCGCTTGGCTCATGGCACCGCCTGGTGACGAATGATCTGTGGCTCAAAGCCCCGGTACAGGGCCTCCACCTGACTCGCGCGCGCCCGCAACACCGCACGCTGGTTAAGCGACCCCTTGTCGGTAATCTCGCCCAGGTCAATCGACGGCAGCTCTGGCTGCAGGGCCAGCCACTCAACGCGATTGGCGCTGCCGGTGGCCTCCCGATTGAGCCGCTGCAGCCACTCGGCAAACCAGCCGCGCACCGCGCCGCTGGCCAGCACCTGAGCATCCGTTGCGGTCGCTTTCAGTTCAGCCAGCGCGCGGCATTCGGCCAGGCGCGGGAACACCAGCAGGCCCAGGCACTCACGATCCGGCCCGGCCCGGCCACCACCACATCCTGCACATAGGGCGCGCCGTCCAGCACCGCGCGATTGCGCAGCGGGCCGACGCTGACGAACACCCCGGACGACAGCTTGAAGTCCTCGGCAATTCGCCCGTCGAACATCAGCCCCAACTGCGGCTGCTGCGCATCGACGAACTTCAGCGCATCACCGGAGCGGTAGAAGCCTTCCTCGTCGAAGGCCTCACTCGTCTGCTGCGGCGAACGCCAGTAGCCGGCCATGATGTGCGGCCCGCGAAAGCGCGCCTCCAGCTTGCCCTCCAGTGGCACCAGTTTGACCTCGCACCCCGGCGCCGGCAGGCCGACATAACCGGCGACCGACAGCGGCCCGGTGGTGAAGGTGCAGGACGGCGAGGCCTCGGTCATGCCCAGGCCGGCCATCATGCGGATACGTTCGCCACAGTGCTGTTCGGCCAGTCGGTCGAGGCGATCCCAGACGCTTTGCGACAGGCCCGCGGCGGCGAAGAACAGCAGCTTGATGCGGCTGAAGAAGTGGGCGCGCAACTCGGCGTCGTGCTCCAGCGCGCCGACCAGCTCCTCCCAGCCCTTGGGCACGGTGAGGTAGGCCGTGGGCGCGATGTCCTTGAGGTTGCGCAGCGTCTCGCCCATGCCCTGGGCCGTCGGCTTGCCGCCATCGATATACAGGCTACCGCCGTTGTACAACACGATGCCGACGTTGTGACTGCCGCCGAAGGTGTGGTTCCACGGCAGCCAGTCGACCAGCACCGGCGGCTCAACGGCGAACTCGGGAAAGGTCTGCAGCAGCATCTGCTGGTTGGCGCAGAGCATGCGCTGGGTGGTGGGCACGGCCTTGGGCAGCTTGGTCGAGCCGGAGGTGAACAGGAACTTGGCAATGCTGTCCGGCCCGGTGGCGGCGAAGGCGCTGTCGGCCTGCGTGCAGTCGCCCTGCTCCAGCAGTTCGGCGAAGGCTACACAAGGGCGCCCGGGCAACTCGCCGCGAGTGAAGATCAGCGCTGTCTCAACCGGCGTCAGCGCCTCGATGGCGCGCTGGAACGGCGCGGCATCGGCGGCGAAGATCAGCCCCGGTTGCAGCACATCGAAGATATGTCGCAGTTTGGCCAGATCCTGCGACAGCAGCGCATAGGCCGGCGACACCGGGCAATAGGGAATACCCGCGTACATCGCGGCGAAGGCCAGTTGCAGATGCTCCAGGTCGTTGCCGGAGAGAATCACCAGCGGCCGCTCGGCGGACAGGCCGTAGCCCAGCAGCACCTGGGCAATAGCCCGCACGCTCTCCAGCATCTCGGCATAGCTGATCCGCCGCCAGCTGCCGTCTGCCGCGCGCTCGGCGACCAGGGTCGCCTGCGGCGTGAGCGCGGCCCAATGCAACAGACGCTCCAGCAGGCGCTCGGGAAGTGGTTCCAGCGCTTCGCCAGGGCGTAGATAGATCACCCCGTCGGCACCCGAGGTGATCGCCACGTCCGGGCTGCCGATGGCGACCTGGCGATAGCGCACCGGGCCCGCCGCGCCCTGCGCTACAGATTCAACATTCACTTGGCCTTTCCTCTCTTTCCGCAGCCTCGGCGCGGCCCCACAGAGGAGCAGCGGCGCCGGGCGCACAATTTGTTCTTGTTATGTCGAGCCGGGCACTGTCGGGCCGTCACCTTGATCACCCAACAGCTCAGGTCAATCGCCTCAAATCGGGTAGTGACGTGGGCCGTTCTGCAGCGTGACCCAGCGCAACTGGGTGAAGTGCTCGATCGAGGCGCGGCTGCCGAAGCTGCCGTAACCACTGGACTTGACCCCGCCGAAGGGCATCTGCGCCTCGTCGTGCACGGTCGGTCCGTTGATATGGCAGATGCCGGACTCCACCCGCTGGGCCAGGGCCAAAGCGCGCGACACGTTGCGACTGAAGATCGCCGCCGACAGGCCGAACTCCGAGTCATTGGCCAGGCGCAGCAGCTCCTCATCACCTTCGCCACGCAGCACCACGGCCACCGGGCCGAAGGACTCCTCGCGGTACAGGCGCATCTGCTCGGTCACTGCATCCAACAGCACCGGCTGCATCACGCTGCCCTCGAGATCGCCACCGGCCACCAGGCAGGCGCCCTTCTCCACGGCATCATTAACCAGCTGCATAATCCGTTCGCCGGCCGCCGCATCGATCAGCGAGCCGAGCAGCGCATTGCCCTGCTCCGGGTTGCCGGCACGCAGCTTGGCGACGCGAAAGGCCAGCTTGAGCACGAAGGCATCGACCACCTTGGCATCGACGATCAGCCGTTCGGTGGACATGCAGATCTGCCCCTGGTTGAAGTAGGCGCCGAACACCGCGGCATCCACCGCGGCATCCAGGTCGGCATCGTCCAGCACCAGCAGCGGCGCCTTGCCGCCCAGCTCCAGCAACGCCGGCTTCAGATGGCGTGCCGCCTGCTCGGCGACGATGCGCCCGACATGGGTGGAGCCGGTGAAGTTGACTCGGCGCACCGCCGGGTTGGCGATCAACCGGGCGACGATGGCCGGCGCATCTTCCGGGGCATTGCTGATCACGTTGACCACCCCATCGCCCAGCCCGGCGTCGTGCAGCACCTGGCCGATCAGACGGTGGGTAAAGGGACTGAGTTCCGAGGCCTTGAGCACCACGGTATTGCCACAGGCCAGCGGCATGGCCAGCGCGCGCACGCCGAGAATCACCGGCGCGTTCCACGGTGCAATACCGAGCACCACGCCGCACGGCTGGCGCAGGCCCATGGCGAAACTGCCGGGCACGTTCGACGGGATCACCTCGCCAAGAATCTGCGTGGTCATCGCCGCCGCCTCGCGCAACATGCCGGCCGCCAGCTGCACGTTGAAGCCATACCAGTTGGCCGCAGCCCCAGTTTCACTGGCCGCTGCCATAAACTCGGCCGCACGCGCCTCCATCAGCTCGGCGGCTTTCAGCAGACGCAAGCGCCGCTCACCGGGCGCCAGCGCGGCCCAGGCAGGGAATGCCGCCTGAGCCGCAGCCACCGCGGCATCGGCATCCTCCAGGGTGGCGGCAGCAACCCGCGACACCACTTCACCGGTGAACGGACTGCGTCGCTCAAAGGTACGGCCATCGGCAGCCGGGCAGGCCTGGCCGGCGATCAGCAGGGGCACGTCGAACATGGAACACCTCTTTTATTGATCCGGCCCGAAATTAGCTATGACGCGAAGACTGTAGGAGCCAGCTTGCTGGCGATTCGCTTTTTGCAAGAGCATCGCCAGCAAGCTGGCTCCTACAAAAATCAATCTATTTGCGGCCCGGTTCTATAGCGTGCGTAATGGAAAAAGAATCAGGCCGGGGCATGCCCCGTCCTGCAGCTCAGAGCCTGTTTACGATCTCGCGAGCTAGAGATAAACGAGGTCGTTTGACCAGCCTAAAGGCTGTTACTACGTTTCAACGCCGTTTAACCGACGCGCAGCAGATCGTAGGGCGGTTCAGCGCTTATAAGCTTGCAGGCCGGGTTTGATGCTCTTCTCGTCGAGGAACTGCTTCATCCCCTGCTCACGCCCACCTTCGGTGTCGAGCAGGCGCGACTGGTCGAGCTTGGCGTAGAGGTAGTCCTCGTTCTGCTCCCAGGTCAGTTCGCGGCAACGCTTGAAGCCGATCTTCGCCGCGCGCAGCACCACCGGGTTCTTGTCCAGCAGGTTGTTGGCCAGTTCGATGGTGGTTTCGCGCAGCTGCGCCAGCGGCACGCTCTCATTGACCAGGCCCATTTCCGCAGCCTTCTGCCCGCCGAAGGTCTTGCCGGTCATGATGTAGTACAGCGACTGGCGATGGCCGCAGGTGTCGGCCATGGCCTTGCTCACCAGGTTGCCCGGCGGGATGCCCCAGTTGATCTCGGACAGGCCGAAGGTCGCCTCGTCGGCGCAGATCGCCAGGTCGCAGGCCACCAGCGGGCTGAAGCCGCCACCGAAGCACCAGCCGTTGACCATGGCGATGGTCGGTTTGGTGTACATACGCAGCAGTTTCCACTGCCACTGCGAGGCCTCACGGCGGATCTTCTCCTGGAGGATTTCCGGGCCGGCGTCGATTTCGCGGAAGTACTCCTTGAGGTCCATCCCGGCGGTCCAGGACTCACCGGCACCGGTCAGCACCAGCACGCGCGCATCGGCGTCCTGCTCCAGCACTTCCAGCACTTCGACCATCTCGCGATTGAGCGTCGGGCTCATCGCGTTGCGCTTTTCCGGACGATTGAGGATCACCCAGGCAATCCCCGCTTCCAGTTCAACCTTCACGGTTTGCCAGCGGCCTTCGTAGCTACTCATGTCACACGCCTCGTTTGTCTTGTTTGGTGGGGCAAAATTAAGCCGACAAAATAGTTATGTCAATTAACTATTTTGAAAATAATGCACTGCCGGAATGACTCCGCGCGACTCGCCAACTCGCCAATCCGTAACGCTTATAGCCTTATTTGAAGCGTAACCAGCGTCACTCATGGGGCGCCGAGGTCACCCTTTCGCGCAGCAATGGCTGGGCACGCAGCAGGCAAATCGTTAGAATGTTTAATCATATCGATGCAAACAGGACTGCCCCATGCCGCGCAAGCCCAAAGCCACGCCTCCCCCGGCCGCCCCAGAGCCGCTCGACAGCGCGTTGAACAACCTGGTGGGTTACGTGATGCGCCGCGTGCAGATGAAGCTCACCCAGCACCTCACCAGCCGGTTGGAGGAGCACGACATCCGCCCGGCCCAGTTCACCGCCCTGAGCATCATCGAGCAGGCACCGGGGCTGATGCAGGCCGACCTGGCCAAGGCCCTGGCGATCGAACCGCCGCAAGCCGTACTGATGATCAACAAGCTGGAAAGCCTCGGCCTGGCCATGCGCATCCGCAGCAATCCGGACAAGCGTTCCTATGGCCTGTTTCTCAGCAAGACTGGCGAGCAACTGCTCCAGCAGCTCAAGGAAATCGCCGTGCAGAGCGACCTGGACTCGACAGCGGCACTCGCGCCTGAAGAACGGCAGCAGCTGCTGGCACTGCTGCACAAGCTGTACCGCTAGCCCGCCTCTGGCCTGCGCTCTGGCACCCGGCGAAATGCACCGGCGGTGCAACAAGAAAGGGCCGCGAACGGCCCTTCCATGCGCAGCGCGCCCGGTTACTGGCGGTAAACCGTCTGACCGCGGAATACGGTCTGCAGCACCTGGGTGTCGGCGATCTTCTCCGGCTTACCCTGCTTGACCAGGTCGAACAGGTTGCGATCCAGAACGATAAAGTCGGCGGACTTGCCTGGCTCAATCGAGCCGATCAGCTTGTCCTGACGCACCGCACGCGCACCGTTGATGGTGTAGGCGTCCAGCATCTGCTCCAGCGTCGCCCCCTGTTTGGCGTTGAAGGCCGGCTCACCGGGGATGGCGCGGGTGATGCCGGCGGCGATGTTCATGAACGGCCGTGGATCACGCGAATCGACCGGGGCATCGCTGCCAGCCACCAGTACTGCACCGCTTTCAGCGGAACTGGCCACCGGGTAGATGGCATTCCAGGCGTAGTTTTTGGGGTTGTAGAGCACATCATTGATGTCCTGGCCTTTTTTGCTTTTTTGCAAGAAGGGCACGATCAGCATGTCGTATTCGGGCTGCTGGTTGATCCAGGCATAGGTGTAGGTGAGGTACACACCCAGCTCGCCGAGGCGCTTCTGGTCGTCCGGGTGGACCACCTGCAAGTGGGCAATGGTGTGCGGGATCTGGCGATTGCCATTGCGCTGCCGGGCAGCCGCCAGTGCATCGATTGCGACCCGCGTGGCCCGGTCACCGACACTGTGCACATGGATGCTGAAGCCATCGGCATCCAGGGCGCTGGCGTAGTTTTTGAAGTCCTCATCCTTGTAGTTGACGATGCCGTTGTTCTTCGAGTCCTGACTGTCGCCGGTGACCGTCACGGCGCCGCTGTCTTCGTCCAGCTTCAGCTGTGGCGTGTGGTAGCTGTGCAGCATGCCGGCGTTGGGCGTGAACGGTGGCTTGCTGAAGGGGTCGCCCTCGAGCACGCCATCGGCGAAGATTTTCACCGCATCGGCCTTGATCAGCGGGTTGTTGGCAAACGCGGCGCGTACGTCCTGGGCTTTCTTCAAGTGCCCGGCGATATCCAGCTTGCCGGCGTAGTCGTCGGCAATAAAACAGGTAGCCGCTGTCACCCGCATGTTCAGCAGGTTTTGCTGCTGCATCTTCAGCAACTGTTCGCGGATGAAATCGTTGCTGCAGGCATCCTGAATACTGGTGATGCCACTTTGCGCCATGACCTTGGCGACTGACGGCAGGATGGCACCGTAGATGGCCTCGCCGCGCGGATCGCCTACCTCCTGGGCAAACATGTCGAAGTTACTCACCGGGATTTTTTCCTTGGCAGCATCGCGAACCACACCCGTGTCCAGGCTGACATAGGGCGCCAGCTCGGCGAACACGCCGCCCTTGCCCAGGGTCTGGGCATTGAAGCCAACGGTCTTGCCGTCATCGTCCTGCGCCATGCTCAGGGCTTTCGAGTTATATGCGCTGGCGTGACCGTCGACCCCGGAGAGGATGATCGGATGGCCGTCAGCCACCGCATCCAGCGCCTGGCGGATAGTCTTGTAGCTGGCGGTCGGCTCGTTGCCCTCATAGGGCACCCACTGTTCGATCTTCAGCCAGGCGCCGGGTTCGCTGGCGTAGCGCGGCAGGCACTCCTTGACCTTGCTGGCCAACTGATCGAGGTTCACCCCCTCGCCTTTCAGGTCGCAGACATCCAGGGCGACGGTGCCGAGCGCATGAATATGGTTGTCGTGCAGCCCCGGCAGCACCATCTTGCCGCCCAGATCGACCACCCGATAACCCTGCTTGATGAATTTTTCTGCGCCCTCGCGGTTGCCGGAGTAGACGAATTTGTCAGCCGCGACGGCGATGGCCTCGACCTTCTGCCGCTGGGCGTCCTGGGTATAGATCTGACCGTTCAGGTAGACCGTGTTGGCACTGGTGTCGGCAACCGGGTTGGGCGCCTGGCTGCAACCGGCGACGCCGACAAGCAGGGCGAGGGAGGACAGCGTCAGGTGTTGTTTTAATTCGAGCCGCATACAATCTCCGTTAAATTACAGTAATTACTGTAATTTAACTTCTACCAGCGTTGCTGCAGAGCGTCAATCGGCAGGGTTTGACTCGCTCAGGCCAAGCAGGTGAAATGCACCCCAATGACTGCTAAGGCTGAGCGCTTGATGATTCCCGAAGACTTGAAAATGCGTCGTGAGCCGCGCCAGCAACGCACCCTGGAGATCATCGGCAAGATCGAGCAGGCCACCCTGCAGTTGCTCAAGGAAGGCGGCATTAGCCTGCTCAACACCAATGCCATTGCCGAGCGCAGCGGCATCGACATCAAGTCGCTCTACCGCTTTTTCCCCAATAAGGAGGCGATTGTTTACCGCCTGGCGCAGCAATGGCTGGAGGCCATCCGCAATCAGGAAAAGGCGATCTATGCAGGCAACTTGGGCCTGATCGAAACCTGGAACGCGCTGGATGACATGATCGACCGGATCGAGCAGCAGTACTCGGGTTATGGCGCGTTGTGGCAGGCCATGGATCTGATCCCGGCGCTGCATGATCTGGAGATGGAACATGAGGCCACCCAGCTCGCCAGCATCGCTCTGCTGCTGAGACAGCACGGCTGCCAATGGCCAGAGAAACAGCTGACCGAGCTGGTCCGCTACCTGTACCGCACCTGGGATGTGGTCAAACAAGGCAGCATCGAACAAGGCGACGCGCGCGGGCTGATGTGGCGCGCGCACAAGGCCTGGCAGCATCGGCTGCTGTTGGCGGCAGTCAGCACCCAGGACACCGCCGAGTTCGAGCGCCAGCTGCTGGCCTGATCAGCAACTGGCGAAAGCGACATGCCCCGCCGGCGATAAACGTGGCCGGCTTACTCGAGAGACTCCACGCCCAGCTCGTCCCACACCTCCTCGGCCAGGTGAAAGGTCGCGTTGGCCGCCGGAATGCCACAGTAGATCGCGCTCTGCATCAACACTTCCTTAATCTCATCGCGGGTCACGCCGTTGTTCTTCGCCGCTTTGAGGTGCAGGCGCAGCTCGCCTTCGCGGTTCATGCCGATCAGCATGGCGATGGTGATCAGGCTGCGGGTATGGCGCGGCAGGCCGGGACGAGTCCAGATATCGCCCCAGGCATGCCGGGTGATCATCTCCTGGAACTCCTCGTTGAACGGCGTCAGATGTTGCAGGCTACGGTCGACATGGGCGTCGCCGAGCACCGCACGGCGCACCTGCATGCCGGCTTCGTAGCGTTGTTTTTCGTCCATCTTTGGCTCCGTGAATAAGTGCAAGGCCGATCAGGCGCAGAGGAAGTCCAGCACACGACGGGTGAACAGTTCACCGGTCTCGACGTTGGACAGGTGCGCGGCGTGGAACTCGACCAGCTCGGCACCGCGGATGCGTTCCTGGATAAAACGGCCATGTTCCGGGGTGGTCACTGCATCGGCCGTGCCGCAGACGATCAGGGTCGGCGCGACAATGCTGGCAACCTGCTCGCGGAAATCGGCATCGCGCACCGCCGCGCAATTGGCGGCGTAGCCCTGCGGCGAGGTGGCGGCCAGCATACCGACCACCGGCTCGACCCGCGCAGGTTGAGTTTGGGCGAACTCCGGGGTGAACCAGCGGGCAATCGAGGCATCGCGCAGCGCCAGCATGGCGGCTTGGCCATCGCGCAGCACGGTTTCAATACGCGGGTTCCACACCTCCGGGCTGCCGATCTTTGCCGCCGTGTTGCACAGCACCAGGCGCTGGATGCGCGCCGGCGCATTGATCGCCAGCCACTGGCCAATCAGGCCACCCATGGACAGGCCACAGAAATGCGCCTTGGCAATGTCCAGTGCATCCAGCAGAGCCAGCACGTCGCGGCCGTTCTGCTCGATGCTGTAAGGCCCCTCGGTAACCAGCGATTGGCCATGACCACGGGTGTCATAACGCAGCACGCGAAAGTGCTCGGCGAAGGCCGGGATCTGCGCATCCCACATCTGCAGATCGGTGCCCAGCGAGTTGGACAGCACCAGCACCGGCGCATCAACGGGGCCATCAAGGCGGTAAAAGAGTTCGCCATCGGCGAGCTGTACGGCGGGCATAAAAAACTCCTAATTCGAAAAATTCTGGTGTTCGGCCACGGCCCGCGCAACCCAGCGGCGGGCCTGGCCCAGGTACAGGGCCGGATCAAGCAAACGATCCAGCTCGGCGGCGGACAGTTGCGCGCTGACCTCGGCATTCGCGCCGAGCACTGCTCGCAGGTGGGAGCCCTCCTTCACCGCCTGCTGGCAGCACTGTTCGAGCAGATGGTGGGCGGCGTCGCGGCCAATCCGTTGAGCCAGAGCGATGCTCACCGCCTCGGCCAGCACCAGGCCTTGAGCCAGGTCGAGGTTGCTGCGCATCCGTGCGGCATCCACTTCCAGCCCCGGCACCAGTTGCAGCGCCTGCTGCAGCGCACCGGAAACCAGGCAGCACAGCTCCGGCAGGGTGTCCCATTCGGCGTGCCACAGGCCCAGGCTGCGCTCATGCTCCTGGGGCATGGCGCTGAACATGGTCGCCACCAGACCGGGCGCGCGGATGGCGGCGCCGATCAGCACCGCAGCACCGACCGGATTGCGTTTGTGCGGCATGGTCGAAGAGCCACCCTTGCCCGGCGCGGCCGCCTCGAACACTTCGCCGGCCTCGGTCTGCATCAGCAGGCTAAGGTCACGGCCGAACTTGCCCAGGCTGCCGGCGATCAGGCCGAGCAGGCTGGCGAATTCAACTAAACGGTCGCGCTGGGTATGCCAGGGCTGCTCGGGCAGTTGCAGGCCGAGTTCAATGGCCAGGGCCTCGCTCACCGGCCAGGCCTGTTCGCCCAGCGCAGCCAGGCTGCCGGAGGCACCACCGAACTGCAGCACCAGCAGGCGCGGTTTGAGTTCCGCTAAACGCTGGCGATGGCGAGTAATCGCGCCGAGCACGCCGGCCAGTTTCATGCCCAGGGTCACCGGGGTGGCATGTTGCAGCCAGGTGCGCCCGGCCAATGGCGTATCGACGTGGCGCTCGGCTTGCTCGGCCAGGGCCGCCGCCAGTTGCGCCAGGTCCTGTTCCAACAAAGTGATGGCTGCGCGTAATTGCAGGATCAAACCGCTGTCCATGGTGTCCTGGCTGGTGGCACCCAGATGCACGTAGCGCTCAGCCTCGGCACTCTGCGCCGCGACCTGCTTGCCCAGTGCCTTGACCAGCGGAATGGCCGAGTTGCCAGCCGTGACGATGGCCTCGGCCAGCGCGGCGAAATCGTAGTGCTCGGCCTGGCAGGCGTTGCCAATGGATTGCACGGCCGCCTGCGGAATCAGCCCGCTACTCGCCTCGGCGCGCGCCAGGGCGGCCTCGAAATCCAGCATGCCCTGCACCCGACCGTGATCGCAGAAGATCGCGCGCATGGCGGCGCTGGTGAAGTAACGGTCGAACAATTGGTTGCTCAAGAGATGTATTCCCAAAGGCGCTTGATTACGGCCTAGGTTCGCAGCACTGGCGTGACGAATCCAGCGCTTGTAACGGCGGCATGGGTATCGCTGCGCTCAACCCATCCTACGGACTCACACCCCGTAGGATGGGTTAGCCCAAGGCGTAACCCATCGCGATGTCAGTTAGGCTCAAACGCGTTCTATGGCCAGCGCCAAACCCTGACCAACACCGACGCACATGGTTGCCAGCCCCAGACGCCCACCGGACTTTTCCAATTGATGCAGCGCGGTCTGTACCAGACGCGCACCACTGGCACCCAGCGGGTGGCCGAGGGCGATGGCGCCGCCATTCGGATTGACCTTGGCACTGTCGTCGGCCAGGCCCAGTTCGCGGGTCACGGCCAGGCCCTGGGCGGCAAAGGCTTCGTTGAGCTCGATCACGTCGAAGTCGTGGATGCTGATCTTCAAGCGGTCGAGCAGCTTGCGTACCGCCGGCACCGGGCCGATGCCCATCACCCGTGGTGCCACACCGGCGCTGGCCATGCCCAGGATCTTGGCACGGGCGGTCAGGCCGTATTTCTGCACCGCCTCGCTGGAGGCCAGGATCAGCGCCACGGCGCCATCGTTGACGCCCGAGGCATTGCCGGCGGTGACGGTCTTGCCCTCGCCATTGACCGGCTTAAGCTTGCTCAGTGTTTCCAGGGTGGTGTCCGGGCGCAGGTGTTCGTCCGCCTCGATCACCACATCACCCTTCTTGCCCTTGATCGTTACCGCAACGATTTCCTCGGCGAAGAAGCCCGCGGCCTGGGCACGAGCGGCACGCTGCTGGCTGCGCAGGGCGAAAGCGTCCTGATCGGCGCGGCTGACCTGGTAATCATCCGCCACGTTATCGGCGGTCTGCGGCATGGCGTCCACGCCGTACTGCGCCTGCATCAGCGGGTTGATAAAGCGCCAGCCGATGGTGGTGTCTTCGATTTTCTGGTTGCGGCTCCAGGCGCCGTCGGCCTTACCCATCACATAGGGTGCCCGCGACATCGACTCGACGCCACCGGCCAGGGCCAGCTCCATCTCGCCACTGGCGATGGCGCGAAAGGCCGTGCCGACCGCATCCATGCCCGAGGCGCAGAGGCGGTTGAGGGTCACCCCCGGAATGCTGTCCGGCAGGCCCGCCAGCAACAAGGCCATACGCGCGACGTTGCGGTTGTCTTCGCCGGCCTGGTTGGCGCAACCCATAAAGACTTCATCGATTGCACTCAGATCCAGGCCTGGATTGCGCTCGATAAGTGCCTTAAGCGGGATGGCCGCCAGGTCGTCGGCGCGTACCGGCGCCAGACCGCCGCCGAAGCGGCCAATCGGCGTGCGGATGGCGTCGCAGATAAATACCTCGCGGCTCATTCCTCACCTCCGGCCTGGCCGTGGGCCTCCGCAGTACGCGCTTCCAGGGCGCGCAGGGCTTCCAGTTCAAAAGCCTCGGGCGCAACGGTCTCGGCGACCTGTTCGGCGAAGCGAATCGGCCAGCCGGTGGCGGCGATGATCTGCTCGCGGCTCACGCCCGGATGGATCGAGGTGACCACGAATTCCTTGCTGCCGGCTTCCGGCTCCATGATGCACAGGTCGGTGATGATCGCCACCGGGCCAGCACCGGGCAAGCCCAGCTGCTGGCGGTGCTCGCCACCTTCGCCGTGACCGACCGAGGTGATAAAGGCCAGCTTGTCGACGAAGGTGCGATGGCCCTGCTTGAGGATGATAAACACCTTCTTCGCGCTGCCGGCGATCTCCGGCGCGCCGCCGGCACCCGGCAGACGCACTTTCGGGTGGTGGTAGTCGCCGATCACGGTGGTGTTGATGTTGCCGTACTTGTCGACCTGGGCCGCGCCGAGGAAGCCGACGTCGATGCGCCCGCCCTGCAGCCAGTAGCGGAAGATCTCGCCGGTGGGCACCACGGTGTCGGCGGTCTCGGCCAGTTCGCCGTCGCCGATGGACAGCGGCAGCACAGTCGGCTTGGCACCGATCGGGCCGGATTCGTAGATCAGGGTCACGTCCGGGGCATGGGTCAGGCGCGCCAGGTTGGCGGCCTTGGACGGCAGGCCGATGCCGACGAAGGTCACGTCGCTGTTGCCGAGGCGGCGCGAGGCGGCCACGGTCATCATTTCATTGGTGCTGTAAGCGCTCATTAGTTGGCCTCCTGAAGCTTGGCCTGATAGGCAGCGAAATCGGCGGTGCCGCGGATGTAGGTGTCGATCCAAGCGCTGAAGGTTTCGCGGTCACGGGCGATCGGGTCCCAGGCCTGGTAGAAGCGGTTGTCGCGCTCGGAGTAGCCGTGGGCGTAGGACGGATGCGCCCCGCCTGGCACCAGGCACACGGCGCTCAGCGCCCAGCCCGGCAGCACGCAGGCGTTCATCGGCGCATTCAGCTCGTCGACGATTTCCTCGACCGTAACGATGCAGCGTTTGGCCGCCAGGGCCGCTTCCTTCTGCACACCGAGGATGCCCTGGATCAGCACGTTGCCCTTGCGGTCGGCCTTCTGTGCGTGGATCACGGTGACATCTGGGCGCACGCTGGGCACCGCGGCCAGTTGCTCGCCCGTGAAGGGGCACTGGATAAACTTGATGTCCGGATTGACCTTAAGCAAATCCGAACCCTGATAACCACGCAGCACCGCAAACGGCAGGCCGGAAGCACCGGCCACATAGGCGTTGGCCATCGCAGCGTGGCTATGCTCGCTGATCTCCAGCGGCTGCGGCCAGCCCTTCTCCACCGCGTCACGCAGGCGATGCAGCGAACCGACGCCGGGGTTGCCGCCCCAGGAGAACACCAGTTTCTTCGCGCAACCCGCGCCGATCAGCAGGTCGTAGACCAGGTCCGGGGTCATACGGATCAGGGTCAGATCCTTGCGCCCCTGGCGAATAATTTCATGGGCCGCGGCAGTCGGGATCAGGTGGGTGAAGCCTTCGAGGGCGATGCTGTCGCCGTCGTGGACGAAGCGCTGGATGGCTTCGCGCAGAGTGAGGATTTCAGCCATGGTGGTTCTCTTATGGTTGCGTGGCGCGCTGCGCCGGTGAACAAACGGTACCGACGGAGCCGCAGCCGAACAATCCGATAATCGACTCTGCGTGCGATTATCGAACAAAGCTTTGCTCCACTCCCTCCGTCAAACGACAACGCCCCGGCAGTCGCCGGGGTGCTGGTTAGCACGGTATTCAAGCGGCGTCAGCGTGACTGACCAGCCCCTTGACCACCACCGCAACACTCGCCACGGCCGCCGGCAGTACCAGCGCCGTGAGCACTTGCTCGAAACTCCAGCCCAGCCCCAGCAAGGTGGCACCTATCCAAGCACCGAGGATGGCGCCGAAGCGGCCGATGCCGAGCATCCACGACACCCCGGTGGCGCGCCCCCGGGTCGGGTAGAAGCGCGCCGCCAACGAGGGCATCGCCGACTGCGCGCCGTTGATGCACATGCCGGCCAGCAGCACCAAGGTGGCCAACTGGGTCACCTGGCCCAGGCTCTGGCCGACGCAATAGGCGAAGACCCCGGCCAGCAGATAGAAGCAGCCGATGACCTTATGCGGGTTGTAACGGTCCATCGCCCAGCCCACGCCCACCGCGCTGAGCACCCCGCCGAACTGGAACAAGGCACCGATAAAGGCGGCCTGCTCCATGCTCGAGCCGCTGTCGCGCATCAGGGTCGGCAGCCAGCTGGTCAGCAGATAGACAATCACCAGACCCATAAAATAGGTCAGCCACAGCAGCAGGGTGCCGGCGCTGTAGCTGCCGGAGAAGATCAGTTTGAACACATTGCGGCTCTGCACGATCTGCTGCTCCGGCACGCTGAAGAAACTGGCCAGAGCGACTTCCGCCGGCGCTATTGGTGCCAGCACGCGGCGCACCTGAACGGCGCCGCGATTACGCACTAGCAGAAAACGCGCCGACTCCGGCAAGCGCAGCGCCAGCACACACGCCAACGCCAGCGGCAACACGCCACCGAGCAGTAGCAGGCTCTGCCAACCGTAGGCCGGGATCAGTTTGGCCGAGACAAAACCACCACAGGCCATGCCCAGGTTGAAGCCGCAGAACATGCTGGTCACCAGCAGCGATTTGAGCCGCTCCGGGGTGTACTCGGAGAGCAACGTAGTGGCATTGGGCATCGCCGCGCCCAGACCCAGGCCGGTCAGAAAGCGCAGCACCAGCAGTTGCTCGACGTTGCCACTGTAGGCCGACAGCAGGCTGAACAGCCCAAACACAAAGACCGCCGCCACCAGTATCAGCTTGCGCCCGAAGCGATCGGCCAGCGGCCCGGAACCGAGAGCGCCGAAAACCATCCCGATCAGCGCGGCGCTCATCACCGGGCCGAGACTGGCGCGCTCGATGCCCCAGTCCTGGGTCAGCGCCGGGGCAATAAAACCCATGGCGGCGGTGTCCAGGCCATCGAGAAAGACAATCAGAAAACACAACAGCACAATGCGCCATTGATAGCACGACAGCGGCTGGGCATTGATAAAGGCCTGGACGTCCAGGGTACCGGGGGAAGGCAATTGGGCAAGACTGGTCATAGCGGGATTCCCGTGGCTTTTACTCGCGTCAGCCCATCAAGGGTTGGCCGCGCGAACAGGCGAACGGAACAGCAAGAGCAGCAGGCAGAGCTGAAGCGGCTCTGCAGCGAGGAGCTGGCGAACGGCCGGCGGCTGTTGGCCGTGGCGGTCTCTTATTGTTCTTATGATTGGCCGTCGGTTGGGCGGCCTGAAGAGACACTACGGAGCGAGCATCGAGGCTTCAATTCGATAATCGCTTAAGCGTTCGCTGATCGAACACTTTGCCTGAATAGCCGTACAGGGTGAGTGCAACGGGCAGACTGGCAAGAGGTGACGCGGGTTGCCGCCCGACGAAACCACCATGCGCCCTCTTCCAGCCAATGCCATGGACTGTCGCCACTCAATGGAACAGCCGCGTGCTCAACTCTTTGCTGGCTTCCAGCAACACCGGCAGAAAGCGCGTCTCCAGCTCCCGTTGCGACACACGGCCGACATGGGTGCCGACATTCAGGGCGGCCAGCACCTGACCGGCGGAATCTTTCAAGGGCACGGCCACCGAGCGCAGGCCCATCTCCAGCTCCTGGTCGATGATCACCCAGCCCTGCTGGCGAATATCATTGATACTGGCGCGCAACGCCTCGGGCGTGTGCAGGGTGCGACTGGTTTTGACTTGCAGCTCGGCGCCGCTCAAGTAGTCCTCCAGCGCCTGGTCATCCAGACCGGCCAGCAGGATGCGGCCCATGGAAGTGCAATAGGCCGGCAGCCGGCTGCCGACGCTGAGGTCGACCGAGATCAAGCGTTGCGGGGTGGCCGAACGGGCGATATAGAGAATCTCGTCGCCCTCCAGGGTGGCCATTGAGCAGGCCTCGTGCAGCTGCTCGCTGAGGCGGTCGAGAATCGGCTGGGCGGTGACCGCCAGCGGTGTCGACGACAGGTAGGCATGCCCCAGGGTGAGCACCTTGGGCAGCAACGAATAGGTGCGTCCGTCGGTGGTGGCGTAGCCCAGCTTGATCAGGGTGTGCAGGCAACGGCGCACGGCGGCGCGGGGGATTTCGGTGCGATGGCTGATCTGGGCGATGGTCAGCTGACGCTTGCGCTCCTGAAAGGCATGGATCACCGCCAGGCCACGGGCCAGGGAGGTCATGAAATTCGGGTCGCCGGTCAGCGCCTCAATGCGTTTGGCCGGCGAGGCAATGATCGGTGGCGCCAGGGTCGACAGGGGCAACGGTGTATCGGTCATGCCATTTCCTCAACAAACAGCCTGAATAGTTGCCCCACTCTCGCCCCGTCATCCGCTGGCCGCAACGGACTCAATGAACCACAGCGACTGAACACACTCAAGGCGAACCAGCAGCAGAGGCCTCGGTTGGCGTTGCCCCGTTGATAAACTCAGTCCAAACCGCATTGCTCACCTCGGCGTGTTTGGGCGGCAACGTTTCCAGGAGGGTGAGCCGGCGCCGGGTTTGATTATCCGGATAAAGCCCGGATTGGCGGCGCAAGCTCGCGTCGACGAACTCCTTGGCCTTTAAATTGCCACTGCCGTAGAGGGTTTGCGTGGTGATCTGCGCGGCTATTTCCGGGCGCAGCAGATAATTGATAAAGCGCAGTGCAAGATCCGGCCGCTTGGCACTACGTGGAATGACCAGGCTATCGATAAAAAAACTCGCCCCCTCATCCGGGATAACAAAGCGTACCTGTTGCCCCGCTGCCGCCGCGGCCAACGCATCGCCGACCCAAGACATGGCGACGCACAGCTTGCCTTCGCGCAGATCATTAATATAACGGGTGCTGCTGACGTAGCGCAGGTTGGGGCGCAACTCCATCAGCAGTTTGCCGGTCTTCTTGATCCGACTGATTGAGCTGCGCCCTAGGTCGCGGCCTTGATAACGGAGCAAAGTGGTCAGGCCTTCGTTGGGGCCTTCCTGCCAGCTGACCCCACAACTGGCCAGACGCCGGCTCTGCTCAGGATCAAATAACAGGCTCCAGCTATTGGGCAGCGGCCCGCCAAAGGCCGCTTCAGCCAGGGGCGTATTGATGGCCAAACCGGTAGCGCCCCACAGATAAGGCACCGCATGGCGATTGCCCGGATCAAGGGACTTCAATGCCCCCAGCAGATGGGGCGCCAAATACTTGCGATTGGCTAATTGGGTGAAATCCAAAGGCTGGATGGCGCCGCTGTTGATCAGCTGGGGCAAGTCGTTGTGGGTCTGCACCGAGATATCAATCGACACACCGCTGCTTAACGCATCGGCAATCTCCTGGGGCGAGGTATAGGTGCGGTAATCCACCCGAATACCGGTCTCAGCCTCGAAGCTCTTCAGCACGGGCAGGGCAATGTAGCCTTCCCAGTTGTAGACCGTGATGACCTCTTCGGCGCAGGCCAAATTGGGCGTCAGCGCCAGTACCAGCAAGAAATATAAACGAGACATCCACCACCCCTATTTTGTTGAAATTGTATTTTTGGGTTGTGTCGGCCACCTGAGCCAGCCCCTAAGTCGCGGCTTTAGTCCAGGTGGTTGTTTAGCGTTTTGCCCTCAAGTAGCAAGACCTTTAAGACGCGCCGAGGCACCCCTTAAAAATCAAAAAACACCGTCTCACCCTCCCCCTGAACCCGCATATCGAAGCGATAAGCCGGCCTGCCATCCACCTCACAGCGCTGGGCCAACAAGGTCTCACGGCGCTGTGGCTGCTCGATCAGGTTAAGCACCGGATCGCAGGCATTGGCCTCGGCCTCGTCGGCAAAATACAGGCGAGTCTGCAGATGGATATTGATGCCGCGGGCGAACAGCGAGACGTTGATATGCGGCGCCATCGGCACCCCGGCGGCGTTGTTGACCACGCCCGGCTTGATGGTGTGCAGCCTCCACTCGCCGGCATCGAAGGTGGTGGCGGTACGGCCGAAGCCGTTGAACGGCTTTTCCAAGTCGAAGGCGCTGTCGTAGCGACCCTCATGGTCGGCCTGCCAGAACTCCAGGAAGGAATCGCGCACCAGGTGGCCGTTGCCATCGTAGACATTACCGATCAGGTTGATGTGCTCACCCGGCGCGCCAGGTTTGGCCAGCCGGTTCCAAATTTCCTGGGGCCGGCTCGGGTTGCCGGCGGCCTCCAGGGCCAGGCCGATATGCACATAGGGGCCGGCGGTTTGCGAAGGGGTTTCCGGCAGCAATTGAATAGGCATGACTTACCCCTCTCAGACGTTTTCAAAATGTGTTTTGCGCTGCCCACGCAGCACGATATCGAAGCGATAGGCCAGGCAATCCATCGGATTGGCCGCGTCCATGTCGAGCCGGGCGATCAGGCTCTGCACCGCTTCCGGGTTGGCAATCGACTTGACGATCGGGCACAGCGGAATCAGCGGATCGCCTTCGAAATACAGCTGGGTGATCAGCCGGGTGGAGATCGACGGGCCGCTGATGGAGAAGTGAATATGCGCAGGGCGCCAGTCATTCGGGCCGTTGCGCCAGGGGTACGGGCCGGGCTTGATGGTGCGGAAGCTGTAGTTGCCATCACGGTCGGTCAGCGCCCGACCGACACCGCCGAAATTGGGGTCGAGCGGCGCCAGGTAGCGGTCGTTCTTGTGCCGATAGCGGCCACCGGCATTGGCCTGCCACATCTCCACCAGGGTAT
>DAITLT010000001.1:25500-49217 GCA_036835505.1 Pseudomonas sp. | reverse complement strand
CAGTTGTAGGCGATAGAGGGTGGCGGCGCCGAGGAAGGTCTTGCCGACGATGCGCGCCTGCAGCTCGCTGTCGGGGGCGTAGACGATGTCATCCGGACGCAGCAGCACATCCACGGCGCTGCCGGTGGGCCACTGATAGGCACGGTTGCCGCGGATCACGCCGAGTTCGGTCTGCACCGTGTCGGGTGACAACAACTGGCCGCGAATGAAATAACCCTGGCCGATAAAGCTGGCGACAAAGGGCGTCAGCGGCTCGTGATAGAGGTTGTAGGGCGTATCCCACTGCTGCAGGCGACCTTCATTGAATACGCCGACATGATCGCTGACGGCAAAGGCTTCCTGCTGGTCGTGGGTGACCAGAATGGCGCTGATGCCGCGGGCCTTGAGGATCTCGCGAACCTCCTGGCTGAGCTTGCGGCGCAGCTCGCCATCCAGGTTGGAAAACGGCTCGTCCAGCAACAGTAACTGCGGGTCGGGCGCCAGGGCGCGGGCCAGGGCCACGCGCTGCTGCTGGCCGCCAGACAACTCGTGGGGGTAGCGCTGGCCGAGGGTTCCCAGCTTGACCAGCGCCAGCAGCTCACGGGTGATCTGCTCCCGTTGCGGATGCTGGCGGATGGCAAAGGCCACGTTCTGCGCCACGCTCAGGTGCGGGAACAGGGCGTAATCCTGAAACACCATGCCGACCCGACGCTTCTCCGGCGCCAGGGTGAAGCCGGCGCGGGAGATAACCTCGCCGGCCAGGCTGATTTCGCCTTGCTGCACCGACTCGAAGCCGGCAATCGCGCGCAGGGTGGTGGTTTTGCCGCAGCCGGAAGGGCCGAGCAGGCAACCGATGTCGCCGGCATTGAGGTGCAGGTTGAGGTCGCTGACCACCGCCTGGCCGCGGTAGCCGCAACCCAGATTGCGCAGGCTGAGCAGCAGGGGTTGGCTCATGCGTGGTGGTAAGCCGGTTCGACGAGCATTTCCAGCAGCGCTTTTTGCGCGTGCAGACGGTTCTCGGCTTGATCCCAGGCCACCGAACGTGGGTCGTCGAGCAGGTCGAGGCTGATTTCCTCGCCGCGGTGGGCCGGCAGGCAGTGCATAAACAGCACGTCGCTGGCGGCCAGGTCGAGCAGTGCGCGGGTCACCTGGTAGGGCGCGAACAGCTTGAGGCGCTGGGCGGTTTCTTCTTCCTGGCCCATGGAGGTCCACACGTCGGTGCTCACCAAATGGGCGCCGGCCACGGCCTCGCGCGGGTCGCGGACGATCTGCACGCGCTCACCAGCCATCGCCAGGAAGCGCGGATCGGGCTCGTAGCCTTCAGGGCAGGCCACGCGCAGTTGGAAGTCGAACTGCAGGGCGGCTTCGATGTAGCTGTTGCACATGTTGTTGCCGTCGCCGATCCAGGCCACGGTCTTGCCCTGAATGGCGCCGCGGTGTTCGAGGAAGGTCTGCATGTCGGCCAGCAACTGGCACGGGTGCAGGTCATCGGACAGGCCGTTGATCACCGGTACGCGCGAATGGGCGGCAAACTCAGTCAGGGTGCTGTGGGCGAAGGTACGGATCATCACGGCGTCGAGCATGCGCGACATGACAATCGCGCAGTCGCCGATCGGCTCGCCACGGCCCAGCTGGGTGTCGCGCGGCGAGAGAAAAATCGCCTGGCCGCCCAGTTGAATCATCCCGGCTTCGAAGGACAGGCGGGTGCGGGTCGAGGCTTTTTCGAAAATCATCCCGAGCACGCGGTTTTTCAGCGGTTCGAACAGGCCGCCGCGGTTGCGCAGGGCTTTCAGTTCGACACCTCGGCGGATCAGGCTGCTCAACTCTGCGGGCGTACAGTCCAACAGGGAGAGAAAGTGCCTTGCGCTCATCATTAACTACCTTAGTGACAACAACACACTGGACCTTGACGCAGGTTTTTCAGGGAAAAGCCTAGGTAACCAGCGGCGTGGGCCGCTCAGTGCGACGAATAGGGGAGGCGCGATCTTATAAGGAAATGTCGCGCAGTTCTACCGGATGGCTTTAGCTGCGTGGCTTGCAGGGATTTTGCTATTCGGCCTGTGCCAATTTCGTACCATTTGGCCTGTTTTCCAGCTTCTGCAGCTCAGTCCAGTCCGATGTTGAATTGAGCCACCGCGCATAGGTGGAAAGGAGCATTTGTACACTGTGGCCTAACTGGTTGGCAATAAATGCTGGGTTCATGCCGGCCATCAGGCACATCGTGGCGTAGGTGTGGCGGGCGTCGTACTGCCTGCGAATGCGGATGCCAAGCGCCCGCAAGGCCAGGTTGAAATACTTGCGCGGCGTGGTGTCCGTGTGAATCCAGTCAGCCCCATCGGCCAGGATGGCCGGCGCGAAAACGAACCCGCTTCTGGCCATGGTCAGCACCTTCGCTTCCTTAAGGGCATGCAGCGCCCTGTCATTCAGCAGCACGTGCCGGTTGTTCTTGGTCTTCACGCGGTCATGAATAACGCCGTCGACCACCACCCGGCAGACGTGTGCGCTTCTCGCGTTAAAGTCCACCTCTTCCCAGCGCAACCCCATCAGCTCGCCCGGCCGCATGCCGGTAAAGAATGCGAACTCAAAGTAGCAGGCGTAGATCCGCGTCAGGCCCGACAGCTTGTCGTACAGGTGCGCAATGATCTGCTCTGCCTCTTCTCGGGTGAACGGGTCAACCACCTTCTTTGCCACCCGTGGCCGCTGGATTGACGCCACCGGATTACGCGCAATAACTGCGTCCATCACCGCGGCCTTGAACACTGCCGACAGCTTGTCGCAGGCGTTGCGGCGCACCCCTGGCGATGACCAGGGAGTCTCTGCCACGACCTTGCGCACATCAGCCGAGCTGATTTCATCAATCCGGCGCGTGGCGAAGTGGATCATCCAGTACAGGTTCAGGGTGCTTTTATAGTTCGCTCGGGTTGAATCAACGATGTCCCGGCTGTTCAGCCAGATTTGCGCGAACTCTCCGAAGGATGGCGTGAGGCGGGAGAGGGCATAGCTTGAGCTGGGGAACAGCTCGGCGTACTTGTCATCTGTCATGACGCCGAGCTTGATCAGCTGCTTTACCTGAGTTCTAAGACTTGCGGCCTGGCTGATGCCCGAGGCGGTCGGCGAAACAGCAAGGGTTTCGCAGCGACGATGCTTCCAGGTGAAGCGGATGCGGACGGCGTTGCCGACGACTTCGACGCCTTCGGGGAGTGCCACTGACTTTCTGCCCATTCGTCGTATCTCCGTATGCTGTAGGTGACGCGCCCATCGAGTACATCCCACACACCGCGCGGGATCACCCCTCGCTCTCGCTTGCGCTGTAGGGCTTTTGTTGTGGTGCCGATGATCTCGGCCATGCGAGCCTCAAGCACCTTGTCATGCCCCAACTGCTGGAGCTGCTCTGCTGCGCTCATGGATACCTCGCTATCCCGCCGTGGCCGGCAGGGTGATTTAGTGGGGGATGGCTTGGCTCGGTATAAGCCGCCGTGTTCGGAGCTGCTGCCCAGATTTCAGGCTGCGCCGCCGCCAGCACCTGGCTGATTGGCACGCCGTACTCAGCCGCCAGCGCGGCCAGCGAGTGTCGCTTTGCCTCGGCCCGCAGGCCGTCGCGACCCTCGACCATGGCGCGGATCAGGTCGCCGTCTGCGCCGCCAGTGCCAGGCCGGGCAATAAGCCGCACCACGGTTGAACGATCCAGCTCAAACTTCCGGGCGATTGCCGAGTCAGACACGGCAGCGGCCTTGCGTGTCGCTCGCAAGCACAGCCGGCGGCGACGGTATATCTCGGCGGCCTGCCACTCGGTCAGGTAGCGCAAAAAGCCGTGGTGGCGGCTGGTTAGGTGCATTACTTAGGCGCGCCGCGGGCGGACAGTGCGGCGTCGATGCGAGCAAGAAGCCCTCTTTTCATGAAATACTCGCCATCCTCGTATGACTCCCGCAACAACCCCTCCAGCTCGCCAATCCGCTGGGCCTGCTGGTCGCGCTCTTTCTGCATATTGACGTAATGGCCAAGCCCAAGCTCAGACTCGACTGTCAATGTTGCAACCTCACCCCGCAGCCCGTCGATGATGGCCTGGGCGTCTGATAGGCGGACGTAATCGCCGCAAGCGTGCTCATGCGCACCGTAGGTTTCGTAATCTGATCCGTTAAAATTGCGCGTGTGCTTTCCGACGCGGTATCTGGTTAGCCCATCCACGCCAGCAGGCGGTGGGGCGGATAGGAGGGCGCGGAGTTCGGCAGCCATTTCTGCGCGGGCCTGCTTGCCATCTGCGGCGTCACGATCAAGCGCGTTCAATATCATCGCCAGCACTGGTTTCAGCTCGCGCGGCACGTTGTTAAGGGTGTTAGTCATGGTTTGGCTCCTCGATTACCTGCACATCAGGAATTCCGTCAGAAGTGCAAAGCGGCCATCTTTGTGATGACTTTCCAGTTTTGTCGTTTTTGACCATCACCCATGTTTCGCCGATGCTAGATACATGCGCAACAGTGCCTTTAAAACTTCCGCGGTGGTGGGTTACTAGCACCGATTTCCCAAGGAAAGTCGCTTTCATCGCCTCCGCTATTTGCCGATTAATGCGGCGCCTTTCTTCAACCAGCTGCTCGATATGGCGCATCACACCACCCCCTTCGAGCGGTGGGCGACAATGCTCAGGCCGGCGCCGATCAGGAAGTGATACTTCCCCGTGTGCTCTGGCCACGCCTCGCGGAATTGATCAGCAAGCTCCCGTAGCGCCTCAACCAGCCCCGCGCCCGATGCCGGCGCTGCTGGGGCGGCGGCGAGCCAATCCATGTACGCCCGCCCAGTGATCCGGCAGTTACCGGAGTTCAACTGATCGGCGGTATATCCTGTGATGCCCTCATGCGAGAACCATGCGTTGCCGAACTGAACACCCTCGATTCCGACCTTAACCAGCCGCCACCCATCCGGCACGCTCACCTGCTGAACAGGGGCGGCGTTGAGGCCGAGCAGATAGACGCCAAACTCAGTTAGGCGGTGCTTGCCAAAGCCGCAAGACTGAACAGCGCCAATCTCTGAAAGGCGATTCATGCCTGGCTTATCAACACGATGGCCGGCGTCGCAGCAAACGGACTGGTGAAACTCAAGCAGGCCTTCACGCTCTGCCGCTGACAGCTCAGGCATCACCCCTCCCTGCGCCTTGGCCTCGGACACTGGCGCGGCGTAGAGCTTGGTTCCTGTTTGCGGTTTCTTGCCCTCATACCAGCAGAACCCATGCTGCTGATGAATTACAGCCACCGGCTCCTGCGCCTTGATCGCGGCGAGTTCGGCGCGTAGCTGCGTAATCTCGCCAGTCAGCGTCAGGAACATATCGGCAGACTGGCCGCTTTCCAGTTCCACAATCCGCGCATCCCGCGCCGCACAGGCTGCCAGGGCTTCGCTGGCTAGCACGACTTCATGCAGTTCTGGCGCATCGCGGTATAGCTCGACGCAATGGGTTTTCATTTCAAGGCTGCATGCGCGGGCCTGGTCGGTGGCGGTTTTCAGGGCGGGCGGGAAGTACAGGCTCGGGCCGCGCTCCCATATGGCTCGGGCCAGCAGCAGGCCTGGCAGGTGTTCGCGGGTGATGCGTTGATTTTCTTCGGGCATGACTTCCCCCAGGCGCCAGTGGCGCGGTTATCGGTTTGGATAGGTCTTGGTCAGGCCCGCGTTGACGCTGTGGCCCCGCTTGAGGATCAGGCGCGCCAGCTTGGCGCGGTCTTTCTCGCTGTGACTGGCCTGGCTGAGCAGGCCGAAGTAGCTGTTGGCGGTTTCACGCAGGTCAGCTGCTGGCGCTGTAGCGGTGCGGGTCAGCGCCTGGGCAACTGATCGCTTCCGGGTGGTACGCCGCCAGGGCTTGATGACGTGGCCCACGAAGTCGACGCCGCGGGCCACTGGCTGCAGGATGGTCTTGCTCGGGTTGAGCCGGGCACCCAGCGTGGCCAGGTGCTGCTCGATCTGTTCACGCCAGGCGTTCAGCTGCTGGGGCGACTCATGCAGCAGCACGAAGTCGTCGACGTAGCGCACGTAGTGCTTGCAGCGCAGACGGTGCTTTACGAACTGGTCCAGGCCGTCCAGATAGACGTTGGCGAAGAACTGCGACGACAGGTTGCCAATGGGCAGCCCCAGGTGCGCAGGCTGCGCGGTGAGGCGCTTGTGCTGCGGCACCAGGTTGAACAGGTGGCGCGGGCTGCGGATTTCATAGTCGCTGCGTGGGTCGTGCATCAGGATATGCGTGGCCAGGGCCAGCCACCAAGGCTCGGTGATGCGCTTGGCCAGCTGCTGGCGCAGCACCTGCTTATCGATTGCCACGAAGAAGTTGGCCAGGTCCAGCTTGAGATAGAACAGAGGCTGCGCCCAGTTCTGGCTGGCGCTGCGTATCTTGGCCTCAAGTCGCTCGGCGGCGTACAGCGTGCCGCGCCCCGGGATGCACGCGCAGCTGTCCGCTATGAAGCTGGCGTAGAAGCGCGGGGCCACATGGTTGTATAGCAGGTGGTGGACAACGCGATCCCGAAAGGCCGCCGCCCACACCTCCCGCGCCTTGGGTCGGGTAACCACAAAGCAGATCGAGCGGCCAGGCCGGTAGGTGCCGGCGAGCAGGTCGTCGTGTAGCTGAACAAGGTTCCGCTCTAGGTCCGCCTCGAAGGCCAGCGCGCTGGCGCTGTTGCGCTTGGAGCGCCGGCAATCGTAGTAGGCCTGGACCAAATCGCAGAACGGGTAAGGTGCAACAGTCGAATCTGCGGACGGGACGGACACGGAGCTCGTTGTTCTTGTCGTTGTTGTTCTGATTGCCATCATCGAAGTTCATGTTGAATGCGTTGTTGGCGGAGCGCTGCGACCTATCGTGCTATCTACGTCGCCAAGCCGAAGGCAGTGCCGATCAGCAAGGAAACTGCGCGAGACCTACGCGGACGCTTTAGACCGGCGGTATCTCTGATGCGCATGGCGGTGACCCAGGGGCCAGCGGCACGACCAGATTCAAATCGCACAGACGTGAAGGCCGTGACCTTCAGGTGGCGGGCGCGGTTGCGGACTTCTTCCAGGCGTTGGCCTGCTTGCCGATGGATGCCGTGACGAGGATCGCCGCGGCGTGCTGCGGAATGCTGATGAAGCGCTTCTCTTTGAACAGCCGCAGCAGGAACTCAACCACCTGGATACGCTCAACCAGCTCGCCCAGGTGCTGGCGCTTGTCCTTTGCTGCGTTTGCTCGGGCGATCAGCACCATCACCTCGATGCACTCGTCCCTGACCTTGGCGCCGAGCCCAGCCTTAAAGTCGCGCGGGATGTTCCGCGTTATGTCAGTGGCCATGCTCAGCAGGTCAAAGGCGGCTTTGTGTATCGGCAGATCCGTGTGCATAGCCATTCGGCAAGGTTCCCCAAAAGCACCGGCCGCAAGCGGCCGGCTGAATGAACAAATTAATCAATGATCAACTCGCTGCGGACGGGACGGACACGGAGCTCGATGTCCTTGCCGAGGTTGTCCTGACAGCCATCAACGAAGTACATGAAGAATGCGTCGTAGGCGGAGCGCCGCGAACTCGACCAGTACCAGGCTGGCTGGAAGGCCTCGCTGCCGCCCTCGCGGAAGGCACCGACCGTGGTCTTGGTTGGTGACTCAGGCGTGTAGA
This sequence comes from Pseudomonas sp., assembly GCA_036835505.1. GTDB lineage: Bacteria > Pseudomonadota > Gammaproteobacteria > Pseudomonadales > Pseudomonadaceae > Aquipseudomonas. The sequence goes on along the minus strand of DAITLT010000001.1, from coordinate 41,625 downwards.
GCAGGCCGATCGGCAGGCTGTTCGGGTTGTCACCGTCACGGCCGCAGCAGTAGTTCTCCCGCGCGGTGGGCTTGAGGTTGCGGTACTGCAGCTCCTGCTGGTCGCGCGCCGGGATCGCCCAGTCGCTGTGGCCGCCGATGCTCAGCGCCAGAACCTGCTGGGCCAGCTCGCTGCCAGCGGCGGCCATGGCCTCGGTGTTGGCGCGGCCATCGGTGAAGCTGTCGGCGCCTTCGATCTTCGTGCCGTACTCGCCCCATTCGCCTTCAAGCTCATGCTCGCGGCCTGCGGTGATGAGCATGTAGCGCTTGCCGTCCTGAACGGTGATCCCGGAGAAGAAGCCGCCGCCGTAGGCTTGGCCGATTTCAGGGAGGGTGAATGCTGGTGCTGCCAGGGCTACTGATTGCATGGTGCTTCCTCTTTCTGAAGGCAACAAAAAAGGCGCTGATGCGCCCCTGAGTTACTGCTGGCCTGTCGGCCAGGAATGAATTAACGAATGATTAAATGAACAATCTGCGGACGGGACGGACACGGAGCTCGTAGTGCTTGACGAGGTTGTTCTGACCGCCATCACCGAAGTGCACGCCGAATGCGGTGTCGGCGGAGCGCTGCGTGCTGCTCCAGTGCCAGCCCTTGCTGAACACCTCAGGGCACACCGCCTCGGCCGTCTGCAGCTCACGACGGGCCGGCAGGTAGAAGTCGCTGTGGCCGTCACGGGTGAAGCCATTGCAGGCCTCGGCCGCTGGGTGCGACTTGCCAGAGGCGAGCAGGGCCTTGGTGTTGGCCAGGCCATCCCAGGCGCTGTCGGCGCCAGGCACTTCGAAGTCGCGCGGGCCGTACTTCAGCTCTTCGAACTCGGCGTCATCACCGGTCGGCACGATCAGGTAGTAATCGCGTGCCCCGTCGAGGCCGCGCATAAGGCCGGCATTCACGCCGCCCTGGCCAGGCCAGTAAGCGCCAAGCGCAGGAACAGCGCCGGCAGGAAGTGCTGGTGCCGATTGCTGCGGCACCAACTGGCCGAAAACGCTGGCCAGCGCAAGCTGCGCCAGCGCGGTGGCCGGCATCTTGATAGTGGCCTGGCCGGCTTTCAGGGTGATCATTTCAGGCTTCATGGGTATCTCCGTGTGGCGTGATTGGGTGTTGAGGTCGATAATTCGCGGGCGCCGCCCGCCCGGTCAGTGCATCAGACAAGGAACGACCGGGTAGGGTGGGGCTTAGGCAATTTCCTGCTGGATGCGGCGCCCTATCCATCGCACAACAGGAACAGCCTTACTGTTGCCGATGGCTTTGTAGCGCGGGCCGTCAGGGCATTCATCCTCGGGCTTACCGCGCCAGGGGATCAGCGTGTAGTCGTCTGGGAATCCCTGTAGGCGCTCACACTCGCGCGGGGTGAGGCGGCGGACGGCTGAGCCAACCATCACAGATGGGGTTGCAGTGCTGCCGTTGTTCTGAGCCTGGAGCGTCGGGGCGTATTCCTCCGTGACGAATACCCCGCCCGCCGCCTCTGACTGCCCCGCTTTGAAGGAAAGGACCGGAGCACTTGACTGTCCGTGCCCTGTGCCGTCCTCGCTACCATCGAAGCCATCGGCTTTGAGTGTGTGGGTGATGTCGCCGGTTACGCAGACAGCGTGCTGACTGGCCTGGTCCAGTGTGTACATGGGTGAGTCGGCGGCAATGCCCAGGCCGTTCTGATCCTTTCCGCGAGTGGCATTCTGGATGGCGAAGATTGCATTCTCCTGGCCATGGTTCCGACCAAGCGTGTGAGCCTGGTCAACCTGTACAACCGGGTCTTGGGTGCCGTGAACCGCCAGTAGGCCGGACTCGGCATCCTGCTGGGTTGCGCTGCCTGCGGCTTTGCCGCCCGCCTGTAGCGTGCCGACAACATAGGCATCAGTGTCGTGGCGTAGGCTTGAGTTGTGCTGCGCGCGCAGCGGTGTCACACAGAACGTCTCGCTCTCGAAGTCGCCCCGCGCTCCGTTCGCGGTCAGCGTGCCGGCCTGGAATAGCGAGCCGTCCAGCTTTGCGCTGCCGAATGCAGGCACGCCCGCTATCACGCTGACCGCTGGGCCTTCGTCGCCCTCACAGTTCGGGCAGCCGTATTCGCCTAGGGATTCTCCGAACAGATAACCGCATCCGCACTGGAGCGCAGGGCCGAATGGAGCGCGTCCGGCAATGTCTTGCCCCTGGCCGCGGCGCGGCGGAGTATCCCGGCGCACGCCTTCGCGCTCAAAAAGTACCGCTGCGGGATCGAACCCCGCTCGAGCACTTGCGACAACGAACACACGGCGGCGGCGTTGGGCCAGGCCGAAATATTGGGCATCCAGCACCCGCCATGCGGCTGTTCGACGGGGGCCATACACACAACCAGCGTCCGTCCATTTTCCCCCTGCCGGGAGTAGCGCATCGGATTCGCCCACCAGGGCCCCGAGGAAACACCCGAACGCATTGCCTTTGTCCGAGAGGACGCCGGGGACGTTTTCCCAGACGACAATGCATTCATCGTCGCCGCGGGTTGATCGAACATGGTCAACTGCATCTGCAAGCTCCACATACTTGATAGTCAGGGCGCCGCGCGGATCGTCCAGGCCGGCGCGCATACCTGCCACGCTGAATGCCTGGCAGGGGGTGCCGCCGACCAGAACGTCGGGGGCCTTGATGGTGCCGGCCAGCACCTGGGCGGCGAGCAGGGTCATATCGCCGAGGTTTGGCGTGCCAGGGTAGTGATGAGCCAGCACCGCGCTGGGGAACGGTTCGATTTCGGCGAACCACTCTGCGCGCCAGCCAAGTGGGTGCCAGGCGCAGCTGGCTGCCTCGATGCCGCTGCATACGCTGCCGTAGGTGGTCATGGCTTTCTCCAGGCGCCGCCCTCCGTTACCGGCTGCAGCGTTGTGGGTAGGTGGTTGCTGTTACAGCGGGTGCGCGGGCGCCTGCCCCTGAAACTCATCGACCGGCCTGGCCGGCAGCCCCAGGTTTACGGCCAGGCCGTGCTCGATGAGGGCGCCGCGGGACTTCTGCCAGTCGGGCAGCAGGGCAACCGCTTCGCAGGTCATCAGCTGCTGGATGGCGTTGCGCATGTAGCCGACCCAGGTGCCGCAGGGTGGCACGGCGCCTTCGGCTGGGTTCTCGACGTGGTAGCCGAGCTGGCGCAGGCGTGCTGCTTGCGCATGGAAGGCTGGGTAGTTGAAGTCGGGGAGGCCGGTCATAGGCCCGGCGAGGTAGATGCGGCGCATGGGGACTCCTGGCCAGTGGCTGTGGGTTACTCGGGTTCTGCCGGTGCCACGAACTCGGCGAGGATGCGTGACACTTTCGGCGATATGGTTATTTCGTGACGCGACACGGCGAGGAAGGGCGCCGACGCTTCAGGCCCGGCCGCATGCAGGCGCAGCAGCAGGGTCTGGATGGCTTCGCGCCAGTCGCTCACGCCGTGCCACTCCATCAGCTCGGCCAGTGCGGCGTCGGGCGCGGCTGGCAGGTGGAAGCGGCAGATGCGGCCACCCAGGCGCTTGAGGTCGGCCTTCTCGCGCTCGTTCTTGGTCGCCTGGCGCTGTGCATTGCTTGCAGCCATCAGGGCTTCCTCTTCGGTTTGGCGTGGCCAGCGTGCTGGTGCTGCTCATGGGCGGCAGGTGCTGGTGCTGAGCCAAGGTCCAGGTGTGCGATACGCCGCGCGGCGATCTGCCGGGTGACGCGCCGCTTCATGCGGACAGATCCATCTTTGGCCCGCGCTTAATGTCGTACTGCTTGAGCCAACGCATGATGGTCTGACGGTTCACGCTTACGGCTGCAGCCATGACGTCGATGGTGCTGCCGCTGGCGGCCAGGGTGGCGACGATCTCGACCTTGGGCGTGCGTACTGTGGCACGGCTTTCGCTGATTGCTTGGCGCGCCCGCGGGCTGATGGTGGTGGGCGCCCGCGCCGTTGGTATCTCGATGCCGAAGGCTTTGGCTACCCGCTTGATCCGGCTCGGGTCTACCTGCAGCGTGACGCGCATCGAGGAAATGCCACCGCCCTTGGCAGCTATCTCTTTGATGCGCTCTGCCAGCGCCGCGTCTGCGTTGTGGTCGCGGGTAGTCTGGCTGCTGCCGGGCAGCGCCATATCGTTGCGGTTCCAGGCGTGGGGGCTGTCAGAGCGCCCCTCGATACCCGGCACGGCCACGATCTTGCCGCCATCACGGATAAAGCGCTCGCAGGCGCTGGCGATCACCTCGCGCTCGGCGCTCTTGGCTTGGATGCTGGAAAGCTCAAGGCTGATCACTGGCGCGCCTCCCGCTCCAAGGCCTGGGCAAATCCGCATGCGGCGCCGTGGGTGCGCTTCCAGCCCTTGACCTTGCCGGTGGTGGTGTCGGTGATGCGGAACAGGCCAGCGCTCACCGGTTGCACTTTGAAGCGCGCGGCGGCCGGCTGCGGCTCGGTGCCCGTCAGGCGGTGGAGTTCGGCGGCGGCCATGATCGAGCGAGTGCGCAGGGCATCGAGCACTTCGCGGTGCTGCTGAATTTGCTGGTGCATGTAGGTCTCCTTGATGCGCGCTGCGCGCATGAAAAGGCCCAGCAGTTGCCGGGCCTGTGTTGAATGGGGCGCTGTGTTGGATGACGCGACTATTTGCAGCGCTTACCCGTCGCACGGGTAGAGGCTTACGCTTCCTCTGCCAACCACTGGAGCGTCTTGCGCCGTGGGTTGGCCGCTGATCGTGCCCGATCTGACCCCAGTGATGGACTCGCGTCCTTCCCAGGGGTTTTGATGCGGCGGAATGCCTGCATCGGGGTGTGATCGAATCGAGCCGGGTGTTGCCCGTCTTCACCAGTCAGCTCGCGCTGCCTATCGGCTCGGGGCAAGGTGGCCACCCTGCTATCACTGCGACTCGCCGATCACACTCCGATGCAGCCTGGTTGCCCAGGTGATCGGTCCCCCCTAATGCCACCCGCGGGGCTACGGGCCGTTGACGGCGTTATTGCCCGGCTTCTGCGTTTCCTCCCGTGACGCTCGCCAGCAGCTTAGGGCTGGGTCAGCTAATCAGCGGGAGAGGGCGGACACAGCGGCCGCTTGGTGCTCAGGTAGCCGCTAACGGCGGCGAGTCGTGGCGCTGGTTGTTCGTTACTGCTTCGGCCGCTTGTATCGCCACCGGGCCAATATCCAGCCAGTGGCGAACGGAACAATGGCCGCTGAAAAGATCAGCAGGTTTAGACCCATATCAGCGAACCGCCTTCACTACGCCGTTGATGCTCTTGTCGATCGCACGGCGAATCTTGCGGTCGCCCTGGTGCCAGTCGTTGTTGTAAACGACCTGGGCTTTCAGGCAGTAGGTGTCAGAGTCACTGATCGTGCTGGTGGCCAGGCCACCCGTTTGTTTGCCGTCGATTTCGCATTGGACGTACAGCGGGTTGCCGTTGGCGTCCTTGCTGCTCTGAAAGGAACTGTCTTCGACCTGGCCGATGGTCAGGCTGGGGCCGAAGTCCTCGGTGATGTCGGTGCTGATCTTGCCGGGGCGGCTGATGTACAGCATGCCGGCGATCTCGACCTTGACGCCGGCCTTCATCACGAAGCCCTGCGACACGGCTTCAGCGGCCTGGTACCAGTCGTCAAACTCAACCGGCACCGCTCCTTTGTAGTCGTCGTCGGTGTCGATCCAGTTTTTCAGGGTCACCTCAGCGCCCGAGCCGGCGACCGTGGCAAAGGCGTACTTCTTGGCCACCGAGTCGTTTTCCATCTCGTTGAAGTTGTCGACGCCGGACTTGCCGAAGATCCAGTAGACCACCTCGGTGTGGGCGTCCACGACCTTCAAGTCAGGTGGCAGCGGCTGGCTGGTAACGGCGTCGGCCTGGATGATGGCCAGGGCGCAGTCGCCGTCTTTCATCAGTGCGGCGTTCTCGACGCTGCCACCGGTGTTCAGGACTTCAACCTTGACGTTGGTGGCCTTGTTCACCGAGCGGCCGATGTCGGTACCCAAGGCTTCGTAGAAGCCGCCTTGGCCGCCGGTGCAGATGGCCAGGTCAGTGGGTGCCGCGAATGCGCCGGACATGGCCAGGCACAGGGGAATTGCGAGTAGGGCTTGTTTCATAGGGCTGTTCCTCCGGTTGATTTCCCAATGCACCCGGCTACCCAGGTGCATCAGTGAAAGGGGCCGGTCATGCGTAGTTACTGACCTCTTCATGGGCGCGCGCCTTGTGGCGGCGCAGGATGCCGCTGTAGTAGTGGCTCCATGTGCATTCGCGCACTGCCACATCCGGGCCGATGCTGCTGCGAATGGCGGTGCGATTCGGCTCGCTGCTGAAGCTGACGCCTCCCATCACGGCGCCCGCGGTGTAACTGGCAACGGTCAGGCCGTCGCTGCTGAAGCTGTGCTTGATGCCTTCAAACATGGTGATTTCCTCCGGCTACCGCCTTAGCGACTTGATGTGAACCATTGCCCAGTCGGCTTCCTGTCGGCGACCAAGTGCAATGCCGACTTTCGACCAGACGAGGCGGGCGGCCTCTTCAAGCGCGGCATTAACTGCGGCGTCTATCGCTGCCTGGTGCTGCTTTTCGGTGTAGGTCTTGGCGCGCTTTCTCGGCGCCGCCTGGCTGATCTTGCCGAGCGAAGCCTTCAACCCTTGCTTGGCCGCTTTCTGGTCGGCCATTGCTGCGTAGATGTCCATCTGCTTGCTCCAGGGTGTTTTCCAAAGCCGGCTCCGAAGTGCCGGCAGAGGAAAACGAAACTGGTGTTGCGGCCTCAGTTATTCGGCACTGTGGGCTGGCCTGCCTTGCGGCGATTGGTGTGCATTCAGTGGCGCCGGCGTAACATCAGTCCCTGGCACCATGGAGGGGACTAAATGGCTACCGATTTGGTTAATGAGCAGCTGCGCAAGGCGTTCATCACGATCAACGCCAAGGCGGAGAAAGATGCTCAGAGCAAAAAGAAGAAGCGGAGAAAGCTGAGCTCGAAAGACCGCGCCAAGGCCGCCGAAAGAGCGGCTCAGAGCGCCGCCGAATGGGAGCAGGCTCAAAAGACAAGACCATGCCGGGAGTGCGGAAAGCCGGCGAAGGCAGATCCGGTGTTCTTCTTGAACCCAGTGATGTGTCAGAGGTGTAAAGACCAGGCCCATGACATCGACCTTGGTATTCACCCCTGCAAGCACGAAGACTTTTCGGAGATCACTGTCTTCAAGGGTGGTTCGCCGGGTCTCGGAAAGCGCAAGTAACCAGGCACGCAGCTGGCGTCAGCCTGGTTCACTTCTCTACATGTCAATCAGCTCACCGCGCCGCCGAAAACCGAGCGGAGCCGCATGCTGATCGCGTTCCCACCAAGATCCGAGGTTGATACGGCGACGCTTAGGGAGGCTCCTGCCTATAAGTGTGCTAACGACCTTTCCCACCTGATGGTGTGTTCCGCAAATTGTGAAAGAGCGTTTCGGTTGCCCGAGGCCTCTCGGCCTGTCGATGCGGTGTTGCTGCTTCGATGGGATAAATATAAGCGCGCTTATCCTTTCGGGTCAATAAGGGTGCTTATATTTTTTATTGTGCGATTGCGTTGTATGGAAATGCGGGCGTAAAAAAGCCCGCGCTTGGCGGGCTTGAGATGAAAAAGCCCCGCTCGGTGGCGGGGCTCTTGGTCAGGCGACGGACTGGCTTTCTTGTTGCCAGCCGTCGTCGAACGACAGGCTAAGCTCATGGATCTCGCGATCCAGGCGGTTTATGTGGTTGATGGATTCCATCAGCTTGGCGTTGCCAGTAGTTGCCTCCAGGTACAGGCCGCGAATAAAGCGATCGGCCATCATTGGCACCTTGTCGTTTTTCTCCCACAGGGCGACGGCCTGGCTCGATTTGTCGATGATGCTCGCCAGGCTCTCCTGGGAGAGCTCAAGCTCCTTGCGCAAAAAACGGAACTCAGCGCCTGATAGGCGCGACTCCTGCTCGGCCAGCATCTGGCCAATGGCCCGCTGCAAGCCGTCGACGTCCTTGATCGCCACGCCCTCGCCGTAGGGGGTGTCTTTCACCACGAAGCCGTTGCGAAGCCACACATTCGGTAGGCCACATTCTACGTAGTGGTACATGGTTGCTTCCTTAATCAATGGTGGTCACCACAACCGCAAATGACCCATCGTCATCCACGTCGAGCTCCACGACAACAATCAGCGGGTGGCCAGCGCGAAACCATGACAAGGTCATGCGCCACTGGCCGCCCGGCATTAACCCAGGCCCTTCGGTGATATTGCCGCTTTGTAAGCAGCCCATCACGTCGGGGCGCGTTATTGAGCGCTGGGTCATTCGCTCCCGCGCATGCTTGGGAAAGAACACGCGCACCGATGGCATTGCGCGTATTTCAATGAGCGCTTGTTTCTTCGACAGCGGGAATGGGAGAACGTTGCTCATTATCTATAGTTTTTATAGGTTGCAGAAGGGTACAGGGCAATCGGGATTTGTCAATTGCCTTGCGCACATGCAATAGGTGGCTCGCCCTTAGTCGCCCGGCGCCCAGCCAAGCGTGGACAGGCAGGCGCGCAGGTGCTTCAGGCGTAGCGTCTCGCCAGCATCCACGGCATTGTCGCTTGAGTAGCGAACGATGACGGCGGCAAAGATTCTGGAGTGTAGTGCGCGCACTTGCTCATCACTCAGGGCATAGTGCTGCCGAATTTCCAACAGCTCGGCCAGTTCGCCAGGGTCTATATACAGGTCTGAAACGGCCGCCTTAAGGGCGTCCCAATAGGTGATCAGGCCCTTGCGTAGCGCGGCCTTCCTGGCGCGCTCGGCAAGCTGTGCGGTAAGCGAGAAGCCAACGCGCGACTGGTTGATGCCGTGCGAGGCCAGGCCAAAATCTTCAGCGCCTGGCAGCGGGGTGTTATGGAAGCTGTTCAGGAACTTGTAGCTCTTCAGGTCCATCAGGTCGCCATAGGTGTTCAGCCCCATGTCGCGCATGCTGCCCAGGTACTTCTGCATGAGCCGGGCCGAGGCCATGGCGTCGGCGGCGGCAACGTGCGCGGCCTCCATCTCGACGCCCATCTCCTGGCAGGCCACCTCAAGGCGGCAGCGCTTGCCAAGATCCAGCATGGGGCGCATGTACATCAGGCAGAAGTGGGGGATTTCGTGCTGGACGCCAGCGTTGCTCAGCTCGAAGTCCAGAAAGCTCATGTCAAAATAGACGTTATAGGCGGCGAGGGCGCAACCAGAAACCGCGTCCACCAGGTCGCCGGCAATGTCGCCAAACTCTGGCGCGCCAGCAACATCCGCGGCGGTAATGCCGTGAATGTCCGTGCCGCCCATGCGCCGCCGCGGGTTGACCAGGCTGTCGAACACCAGCTCAGGCTCTTTGCCGGGCTCAAGGCGCACGACAGAAACCTCAACGACACGGTCATGGCCGGGCGTGAGGCCTGTTGTCTCAAAGTCAAGAATGGCAATCGGGGTGGTGGCGATTTTGCGGTCAGCGAGCGTTGTCATGGTGCGTTCCTTGCTGTTTTGTGAGGAGTTACATCCCGCCGCCGCGCCAAACCACGCGCCCCACCACCTCGACGTGCTGTAGGTTGTCTGCGCTGATGGGTTCGTCTGGGTAGCGGCGTTTGTCTTCGTTGTCGGAGCGAATGACCCACCCGCTCATCTGCTTGATCAGGCGCTTGATGATGATTTCGCCATCGGCGCGCTGGAGCACGTATACCTTGCCGTCGCGCGGCTCGGTGGCGTCATGGTCGAGTAGCACCACCTCGCCATCCCCGATGCTGGGCTCCATGCTGGAGCCTTGGGCATAGATGACGCTGCAGCGCTGCTCCTTGACGCCAAGACGCGCAAGCCAGTCGCGCTTGAATGCGAGCCCGCCCTTAACCTCAACGTGCTCATTTAGGTGGCCGTTACCGGCTGATCCTTTCGCCGTGTACTGCGGAATCAAGGCGTAATCCTTTTCGCTTGGGGCTCCTGGTGCCGGGTCGGGCGCCTTGCCTTGAAGCATCTCGCCCTCGCCGCTGGACAGCCAAATAGCACTCACCCGACAAGCTTTTGCTATTTGCGCGACGTGCGCAGTCTTAAGAGTTTTCCTGTTCTCAAGCTGCGAGATAAGGGGTTGCTCTACTTTGGCAGCTTCGGCGAGCTGGCGCTGTGTCAGGCCCGCGTGCGCGCGTGCGGCCTTTATTCGTTCCGATAAGTCCATGCGGGTGAGCGTATTAGCGCGCTTATCCTGTTGCAAATAAGGCTTCTTCTCGCATACTGTATAAGCACGCTTATCATTGGTAGCTATCATGACCGCCCTAATTCAGCAGCTTATTGACCATTTCGGAGGCCAGGTAAAAACCGCCAAGGCCCTTGGGGTTACTCAATCCGCCGTCTCCCAATGGATTTCCGGCTCTTCCCGCATTAGCGCGGTTGTTGCGTTGCGCGCCGAGTCTGAGACTTCCGGGGCGTTCAAAGCTATTGACCTATGCCATGCCTTGCGCCGCGACTCCGCAGCATGAGACCGCCTGAATCAGTAACGCCAGATTCGCTCACGCGCCGCCTGGGCGCCACGCGAGAAATAACGGAGTTTCGCAATGGAACACTTTGAACGAACCCTGCACCGCGAAGTTAAGGCTGATGGCGGCACCGCCTTGGCCAAGCGCATGGGCGTGAACGAAACGCGGCTGCTCGATTGCGCCAACCCGAATCGGGAAGCGCACCGGATGAACCTGGAGATGTTCGGCCAGGTACTCACGCATCTGTCTGAAGACGGGCGTTATCGGGTGCTGGCTGCGTTGGCTGATGAGTTCGAGTGCGATGTGGTGTCGCGTAAGCGCCCGGCGGCCAAGCCGTTGCTTTCGGCCCTGGCCAGCCTTGCCGCTGAGTCGGGTGATGTGAGCCGCTTGATCTTCGACGCCACGGCGGACAGCCACCTGAGCCAGCACGAAAAGGCCCAAGGCGATAAAGCCATCCAAGAAGCGATCGACGCGCTGCTGGTGCTGCGCGAGTCGCTTAAGGCCGCCTGAATTTCAGGCACAAAAAAGCCGGGATTGCGGCCCGGCTTCTTCTACAGCAACAACTATGTGGAGCTGATTATGAATCAACCGATGAAGATCGACAAGCCGGTGACCATGAGCAGTCGCGAGATTGCCGAGCTGACCGGAAAGCGTCACGCCCATGTGATGCGCGACATCCGCAACATGCTCGCCGAGCTGGAAATCACTGAACCCAGTTTTGGGTGCAGCTATCAAGACAGCACCGGGCGCTCGCTGCCGTGCTTCAACCTCGACCGCGACCTGACTGAAACCCTGATCACCGGCTACAGCATCCCGCTGCGCTTCCGTGTGGTGACACGTTTGCGCGAGCTGGAGAACGTGTCAGCGCCAATCCTGCCCCAGTCTCTGCCTGAGGCGCTGCGCCTTGCGGCTGACTTGGCTGAGCAGGGCGTAAACCTGCGCCTGGTGATCGCCGAGCAGGCGCCCAAGGTTCAGGCCCTGGAGCTGCTGACTGATGCCGGTGGCACGATGTGCATGACTGATGCGGCTAAGCACCTGCATGTGCAGCGCAAAGACCTGCTGGCCTACCTGAAGGCCAATCGCTGGATCTACCGCCGCGAAGGCTCTGCGCACTGGGTTGCCTATCAGCCGCGCATTGCCAGTGGCCTGCTGGACCATAAGGTGACGGTGCTCGGCAAAGACGAGCAGGGCGATAGCCGCCTGGCCTCGCAGGTGCGCGTTACGCCGAAGGGCCTGGCCCTGCTGGCGCAGAAGATCGCAGGGGGTGCTCTGTGAAGCGTCCGTCCTTCCAGTTTTACCCCGCTGATTGGCGCAACAACGCCAAGCTGCGCCGCTGCAGCTGGGGCGCGCGCGGTGCATGGATTGAGCTGCTGGGCCTGCTGCATGACAGCGATGATTACGGCCTTTTGCGGTGGCCTTTGAAGCAAATCGCGCAGGCTTTGGGCTGCCCAGTGAAGCTGTTGAATGAGTTGGTTGAGTGCGGTGTTTTGTATGGCGTTGAAAAGGGCGCCTGCGAAGCCCTGGTGTACACCCCGCGCAGTGGCCGTAAGAACGGTGAGCCAGTAGAGCTGGTGGCCGCGCAGCAAGGCCCGCTGTGGTTCAGCCCACGAATGGTCCGTGATGAGTATGTGCGCACCGTGCGGGGTGAAAATACGCGCTTTAGTGACGAGAACAACCCGCAAAACCCATCACCAAAGGGGGGCTTAGGTGCAGGCAATGGTGACGCACCAAGCCCCCGGCAAGGTGACGGCTCTACATCTTCTTCTTCATCTGCATCTACTACTACAGCACCTACCGGTGCTTCCGTAGATGCGCGGCAGCGGTTTGAGATGCACGAGGGTTGGCAGCCTGACGAGGTATCCCTGAGAACCCAGCTCCGACTGGCCGCCCTTGCGCCGGAGATCATCACACCTGGTGCTGTGCTTGAGTTCGTAGCCTTCTGGATTACCCGCTCGGCAGCCGACACGCAGGCCGGGTGGTGCAACCGGCTTGTGGCCAATGCCAAGCGCTTGGCCGTGAAGTCTGCAGCCAGCCCTGAGCCAACTGCCAGCGGTGACAGCGACTGGGCGTCGAATGGGGTGCGCCTGTGAGCGGCGCAGTGAAGGCCAGCGCTTTGGTCGCGTCGATCACGCCGCAGCAGATCGCCGCGCTGCAGGCGCCGAAGGTGGTCGAGGTCGACCAAGGCACTCGGCAGGTGATCAACGATCTGTTCGAAACCATGAAGGGGATCAAGCCCGCTTGGCGCCAGTGCTGGCCGACCCAGCGCGAGTTCGACTCAGCCAAGCTGGAGTGGCTTGCGGCGTTCATGCGCAACGACATTTGCCGGATCGAGCAGATCCAGAACGGCATTCGCATGGCCGCAGCCAATACCTCGCCCTTCGTGCCGCCGGTTGGTGAGTTCGTGGCCTGGTGCTTTGCTCCGGAGGGTTTCGGCTTGCCGTCTGCCGAGCGCGCTTATACCCAGGCTGTGCGCAACATCCACCCGGCGCAGCTGTCGTGCGCCCGCTGGTCCCATCCGGCCATCTTCCACGCTGCGGTGGCTGCTGGGTTTTCCAGCCTGCAGCGTCTGGAGCCTGCCTACGGCTTGAAGCGCTTCGCCGCGAAGTACCTGGAGCAGTGCAAGAAGCTGGCCCGCGGCGAGGAGCTGGCCCCGGCCCCAGTGGCAGCCCTGCCGGCGCCGCAGCGCAAGGGGTCGCCCGAAGTGGCCGCCGCCGAGTTGGCTGCCATGCGCTTGAAGTTGGGGGTGCGCCGTGGGTGATCAGGTTGAGTTGCTGGCCAAGAGAAACGCGGACGGTTCGCCGATTCCGGGCTGCTGGGTCACTGCTGATGGTTACACCGTGGCGCTGTGCCGACTCCCGGAAAAGCGTTGGACCATTACCCGCCCTGGCGGTCGTGCGCCGTTTTTGTATACCGGCCTTCAGGGAGATGTGCGCCGGATGATCGTGGCTGACCGCCTGGCGAGCGCGGCACCGGCATGAGCATCTGCCTGAAATGGTTGGCGGAGCAGTGGGCAATTTTGCGTGAAGCGGGTTTGATTCAAGACGAGGCTGACAAAGCATGAAAAAGGCGCTGATGGCTTTACCTGTGGCGGCGGTGCTGGCGTTGCCTGGCGCGCCAGTGGTGTGGTTTTACTTTGTGTACGTGCGGGGCGTGGCGGCATGAGTGTTGCCAAGGCGAAGGCACCGATGCGCACCACAGGCGATGTGGTGCTGTGGTGGCTTGGCCGGATTGAGGGTGACCGCGCCCGGTCGGCCAAGTATCGCGGGAGCATGGGCTCGCTGATGCGCCGGCATGTGCTGCCGCGCTTGGGCAAGGTGACCATCAAGAAACTCGACCGGGTGACACTGGACGACCAGCTGGTGTGGCCGATGCACCAGGAGCTGGCGCCGCGTACCGTGCAGAAGGCGCTGCAGGGTATGCGCCAGGCGTTCGCCATGGCCGAGGAGCAGGGCCGGATTGCAGGCAACCCGATGGCCGGCGCAACCTTCAAGAGCTTCTATAAGGGCAAGTTGCGGCCCAAGCCGGCGGCGCTGTCTCGTGTCGATCTGCCGGTGCTGGTGCCGCAGCTGGTGGAGGCGTTCAACGCTGATCCGCTCAAAGGCATGCTGCCGCTGATGATGTTGGCTCATGGCACGCGTATCGCAGAGACCTTGCTGGCGCGCTGGGCGCATGTGTCCCTTGATGATCGGGTGTGGGTGATCCCCGAGGCCAACACCAAGTCTCGGCGCCAGCATGTGTTGCCACTGACGCCTCAGGTGCTGGCCCTGCTGGAGCGTTACCGCCAGGCGCTGCCCGATCCTCGACTGAAGTCTGAATGGCTGTTCCCGGTGCGTGCCGGCGCCAGGCTGGCCGATACCAGCGCGCATGCCCTGATGCGTCAGGTGAGTGGTCGCGGCTGGACTAGCCATGACTTGCGCAAACTTATGCGCAGCAGCCTTGCCGACATTGGTGTCGATCACCTGGTGGGCGAGCTGCTGATCAATCACAGTCTGGGCACTACCGCCGAAACTTACCTGACTCGGGATGCCATGGAGCGTCGGCGCGAGGCGTTGGAGCGCTGGCATTCGCGGCTGGATGCGTGTGGTTTCGCCTCTGCGCACGGCGCAAAAGTGGCCGCTCCTGCACTTCTACAAGATGACCGCGCGCCATCTGCGTCGGGCGCTTCCGCTGATTCCTGCGTTTCTACTAGGAGAGGGTGAAGATGGAGCAAAAGCCATGCAATCAGGTGCTGCTGCCCTGGCCTCCGAAGGTGCTCAGCCCGAACGCCAGAGCGCACTGGCGGGCCAGATCGAAGGCCGCGAAGGCTTACCGTTACAGCTGCTTTATGGGCGCCAAGCTGGGCGGCCTGGTTGCACCAGTAGGTCGGCTGCTGCTGGTGATTGAGTTTCTGCCACCGAACCGCGCACGGCGTGACGACGACAACCTGATTGCTGCGTTCAAGTCCGGGCGTGATGGGCTGGCCGATGCGCTTGGCGTTGATGACAGCCTGTTCGTGACCCAGTGCATGCTCAGCGATGAGGTGCGGCCAGGCGGCGCTGTGCGCGTGACGTTCAAGCCATACCAGGCGCAGCGGCCTTGAGGCGGCAGGTGCCTGTGATCCCTCTGGCTCGGTGCGAGGTGTGCCAGGGCCAGGGCGTCATCACTGGCATTTTTCATGTGATGGATTGCGCCGGCTGCAATGGCTCCGGGTTGATCGATCGGGTGACCAGCCAGGCGTTGAGCAGCGAGCGGATGGTGCAACAGCTGCGGGTGAGGTTGAACCGGGCCAATCGTCAGGTAGAGCAGCAGAGAGAACAGCTGGAGCGCGCTGGCTTGATCCCCGTAACGGGGCCGGCGGCGGACTACCAGGGCAACAACAAGAAGGGTGCGGGCGGCGCGCACTTCACTGGGGACTGAGGGCGACCATGATCTATACAAGCGTGTTGAGTGCGGTGGTGCGGGCCCTGGCGGCGGAAACAATCAACAGTGCCGGCGGGTGCGACTTTGAGCCGAAAATACAGGCAGCCAAGATTGCCGGCGAGAATGGCGGGCGGGCTGCAGCCTTTGTCTATGACTGCATGGTGTTCAGTCGCCTGCATACCCAGCTGTCGGTGGAGCAGTGGAGCGCCCTGGTGGCCAAGTATTCGACCCACGTAGAGCGCAAGCACGCTGCCATCGAGCTGCTGTGCGAGCGGGTGAAGTCGCCCGCGCCGCGCCGGTTCAGTGATGCGGCCACGGTGACCTGGGCAATGCCACGCCTTCCAGGCATCGACGGTAAGCGCTCGACCAATGTCCTGCCGGCGGCCTGGTATGACATGGCAAATTGGGATGATGGTGGTCGCCCCGAGCCAACCCTTTACCGGTGGCGCAGCGGGATCAGAAAGGACTTGGAGCGGATGGTGAATGAGGGGCTGTCGGCTGCCCAGGAGATACTCGACGCGGAGGGTCTGATTCGTTGCGAGGTCGCTTGACTCCATTGATAGAGTGATAGATTATTTGCCCATCGTGTCATTCCTGCGTGTTAGAGGATGACAACAGAAAGCCCGGCCACTGAGTCGGGCTTTTTTATGGGCGCGATTCGGCAGAGTGCGACAGCAGTCAAAGGGCTCGCCACCCAGCGCCAACCCATCCAGAGCCTCGCCATGTGCGGGGCTTTTTCGTTTCCGGAGGCATTTATGTTCGGCTCTCTTCTTGGCCTTGTTGGTGACGTGGCAAAACTCGCGCTCGCCCCCGTTGCTGTCGCTG
>DAITLT010000001.1:17874-25490 GCA_036835505.1 Pseudomonas sp. | reverse complement strand
AAGCCGGTGGCAGACGCTGCTGATGCTGTAGCGAAAGACGTCAAAGACGCTGTATCCAGCAAATAACGAATTTCCGGCCCTCGTGCTCGCGTCTTTGCTTCAAGCGGATAGCTGCGCATTGCAGGGCTGGGCTTACACGACACCGCCGGGCGCAAGCCGGGAGTGGCCACGACCATGCCAACATCAAGGATTCACTCTATGACCGAGCCAGCATCGACTGCCGTAGGCGGTTACGCCCTGGGCAAGCTGCTGGGCCCGTCCATTGGCCTGGCCCTGGTGGTCGTGGTCGTCATGTCCATGACCATGCCAACCACCCGCCGCGAGTGGTTTGTTGCCCTGATCTGCACTGTGGTCGCCTCCCTGTGTGGTGGCGCGGCCCTGATCCAGTGGCTCGACATTGCTGCTTGGGGTACCACCGTTGATGGCCAGATGGCCTTGGGCGGCTTTCACTTTGCCGCGGGCCTGCCTGCCTGGGTGATGGTGCGCGGCTGGTTCGCCTATACCGAGGCGAGCAAGGGCCGCAGCCTGCTGAGCATGATCAAGGAGCTGCGTGCTGCAGCTAAGGGCGAGTGAGTCGAGGGTCAGCCAGTGATTACTGTCACAGCCAAGGGCCTCGACACTGCCACGCTGATGCTCAAGGGTGTTGAGCGGCAGATACCGTTCGCCACTGCATTGGCACTGACCAAGACCGCGCAACTGGTTAAGAAGGGCATTCTCGAAGTGATGGAGAAGCGCCTCGATAATCCGACCAAGACCACGCTCAACAGCCTGTTCATCGCGCCCGCCAAGCCCAAGAAGCTGCAGGCCAAGGTCTGGCTCAAGGATACGTTCAACGCCGGCATACCTGCAGACAGGTATATGCAGGCCGTCGTCTATGGTGGCGTGCGCCGTCGTAAGCGGTTTGAGATGGCGTTACTGGCCCGCGGGCTGATGAGCCCGAACCAATACGCGATACCTCAGAAGCCGTTCCTTGATCAGAACGGCAACATCAAAGGGCAGTTGGCCATCCGCATATTGTCGGGGCTTGGTGCCGCAGAAACAGTGAGCGGGTACAGCGCCAACGCAACGAACAGCAGGCGCAGCCGCAAGAAGGGCAATGCTGGTCGGTACTTCGTCGGGGATGTAGATGGCTCGCAGGGTGTGTGGGAACGCAAGCGCATCGGTAGCTCAACAGGTGTGCGGCCAGTGTTCTTGTTCACTGACTCAGCACCCAAGTACAAGGTGATCGTTCCGTTCTTCAAGATCGCGGACAACATCATCAAGGCGAACTACTCGAAAGAGTTCTCGAAAGCCCTAGACCGAGCCATCGCGACGGCGCGGTGATGCGCCGCCCTGGTGCAAAAGCGCCCAATGAGGCGCCTTTGAAATCCCAAAAGGTACTCCCGGACCCACCGGGGCCCTGCGGGTAATTCGCGCCCCGCCGCCGAACTACATACGAACTTTTTACAGGGCGACCGCTTCCGGTTCCGCCTGGGCGAAGCCATGGCCACGCAGATTGAAGTCGCTGCTCACATTGATTTGAGCGACAGGCAGATACGCACCCTGGTTACAGACGGCGTCCTGCCTGCCTCTAAGGGTGCTGGCGGCCTTGATCTTGACGCCTGCCGATTGGCGTACATCCGTTATTTGCGCGGCATGAATAGCGGCCAGGTGCGACCGGAAGTGCCGCCGCTCAGTGAGGGCCTTGACCCAGATGCTGAGGCGAAGCTCACGCAGGAGCGGCTGCGCCTAACGTCCGCCCAGGCCGAAGGGCAAGAACTCAAGAACGACATCACCAAGCGCAAGTCCGTCCCGACTGGTTTTGCGACCTATGTGCTGTCCCGTTTGGCCGCTGAGATCGGGTCGATCCTCGACACCCTTCCGATGACCTTAAAGCGCCGCCACCCTGACCTTGAGGTCAGGCACATTGAATCGGTTCAGCGCGAGCTGGCCAAGGCGCGCAACCGGGCGGCGGGCCTTGATGACCGTCTGCCTGGGTTACTCGATGACTATCTCGACGCTGCAACTGAGTGAGCTGGCGGGTGCTGTCCGTGTAGGTCTTGTTCCACTTTCTCGCCCGCTACCCATGACGCCGGTTGAGTGGGCGGACGAAAACTTCTACCTGTCCAGCGAGTCGAGCTACCAGGAAGGCCGTTGGGAAACGCTGGCTTTTCAGGTCGCCATCCTCAACGCGATGGGCAATGACGAGATCCGCACCGTCAACGTGATCAAGTCGGCGCGGGTCGGCTACTCCAAGATGCTGCTGGCTGCCTCGGCTTACCAGATCGAGCACAAGCGCCGGAACATCCTGCTGCTGTTGCCGACTGACGGGGCGGCGCAGGGCTTCATGAAAGCCCACGTCGAAACCATGATCCGCGATGTGCCGAGCATCTACGCCCTGGCGCCGTGGTACGGCAAGAAGCACCGCGACAACACGCTCGACACAAAGCGCTTCAGTCACTCCAAACAGCTTTGGTGCCTCGGTGGCGCGGCCGCGAAGAACTACCGCGAGAAGTCGGTCGACACCATCATCTATGACGAATTGGCTGCGTTTGAGCCCGACGTCGAGAAGGAAGGTAGCCCGACATTCCTGGGCGATAAGCGGATTGAAGGCTCGACCTTCCCGAAGTCGATCCGGGGTAGCACGCCAAAGATCAAGGGCACTTGTCAGATCGAGGCCGCGGCCAGCGAGTCACCGCACCTGTTCCGGCTGCATGTGCCGTGCCCGCACTGCCAGGCCGAGCAGTACCTCAAATGGGGTGGCAAGGACTGTGCCTACGGCATCAAGTGGGACCCGGAAAGCCCTGGTACTGCTTGGTACTTGTGCGAGCACAACGCCTGCGTTGTTCAGCAGCACGAAATGCAGGACCAGCACGTAAAAGGTCGCTGGATCTGCGAGAAAACAGGCATCTGGACCCGTGACGGGCTCGACTTCTTTGATGCTGATGATCAGCCGATCCCAACTCCGGACTCGATGACCTTCCACATCTGGACGGCATACAGCCCATTCACGACGTGGGGCCGGATCGTCCTCGACTTCTACAAAGCCAAGGGCGACATCAGCAAGCTCAAGACCTTTACCAACACCACGCTTGGCGAAACCTGGGAAGAAGACCAGGGCGAGAAAGTGGAGTGGGAAACGCTCTACGGCCGCCGCGAGGTATACCCGCAAGTGCCGGACAGGGCCCTTGTGCTGGTTGGTGGCATCGATACCCAGGACGACCGCTATGAGGGTCGCGTCTGGGCGTTTGGCCAGGGCGAAGAGTGCTGGCTCGTGGATCGCTGGATACTCAACGGCGACCCCGCCAGCGAAGAGCTACGCCGCAAGGTTGGGCTCAAGCTGCACATGCTCTACACCCGGTCGGATGCGCTGCAGTTCAAGGTCGAGCGGTGGTGCTGGGACTCCGGCGGCCACTACACCGACGAGGTGTACGCCGAAAGCCGCAAACATGGCGTGCAGTGGGTCGTGCCCATCAAGGGCGCCAACCTCTACGGCAAGCCGATTGCGAACTTCCCGCGCCAGCGCACGAAAGGCAGCCGCGTGTACCTGACAGAAGTCGGCACCGACAACGCCAAGGAGCTGATTTACAACCGCCTGAAGTTGCAGCCGCAGCCTGGTGTTCCGGTTCCCGGATGCGTCCACCTGCCTGCCAACGACGAGATATGCGATGAGGCCGAGCTGAAGCAG
Source organism: Pseudomonas sp. (assembly GCA_036835505.1). Taxonomy (GTDB): domain Bacteria; phylum Pseudomonadota; class Gammaproteobacteria; order Pseudomonadales; family Pseudomonadaceae; genus Aquipseudomonas. The sequence goes on along the minus strand of DAITLT010000001.1, from coordinate 21,823 downwards.
CTCACCGCCGAAACCAAGCGTCTGAAAATTGAGAAGGGCGCGCGGGTCTATCGGTGGGATGCGGGCGGGCGCCGTAACGAGGCTCTCGACTGCTTTGTCTACGCGCTCGCCGCGCTGCGCATCAGCCAGCAGCGCTTCGGTCTTGACCTTGACCGCCTGGCAGAAGCCAAGCCGGTAGATGCCCAGGTCATCAGCAAGCAACCAACAGAACATGCCCCCGCCGCCGGCGGATGGCTACAACTCGGCCCCGGAGAGTCCTGGCTATGAACACTGCACAGCAGATGCTCGAAAAGTACATGGAGGCCGAGCTGGCTGTGCTGGATGGGCGCTCAATCACCTTCAACGGCCGCACCCTGACCCTGGTCGACCTGGCGCAGATTCGCACCGGTCGGCTGGAGTGGGAGCGCCGCGTCAACGCAGAAACGCAGGCAGCCATGGGCGGCCGTTCCGGTCACTCATTGGCGACTTTCTAAATGATGAACATCATCGACAGAGCGCTCGCGCCATTTGCCCCTGGCATGGTTGCTCAGCGGCTTGCTGCCCGCCGGCTGATCCAGGCCTACGAGGCCGCCAAGCCAAGCCGCACCCACAAAGCCAAGGGCGAGCCACACAGCGCCAATCTGGCCATCAGCCTGGCCGGCAAGTCCCTGCGCGAGCAGGCCCGCTGGCTAGATGAAAACCACGACCTGGTGACTGGCCTGTTTGACCGCCTGGAAGAGCGCGTAGTTGGTGGCCAGGGTATTGGCGTCGAGCCGCTGCCGCTGGACATTGCTGGCGACGTTCACCTTGGGTTTGCCGCCGCTATCAAATCAGCCTGGTCGGAGTGGTCGCTCAGTCCGGAAACTTCCGGTGAGCTGACTCGGCCGCAGGTCGAACGCATGGTTTGCCGCACCTGGATGCGCGACGGTGAGGCCTTGGCCCAAAAGCTGCGCGGCCGAGTGGCCAACTTCGCCTACAAGACCGAAGTGCCGTTCGCCCTGGAGTTGCTGGAGCCAGACTATCTGCCGCTGGATTACAACGACCCCGCCAAGGGCATCCTGCAAGGCGTAGAGCGTGACGCCTGGCGCCGCGTCCGGAACTACCACCTGCACAAGTCGCACCCCGGCGACATGCAGGGTTACTACCAGAACACCAAGCCGGTACCGGCTGAAAACATGATCCACATTGCGCACCGCAAGCGCATCGGCCAAAACCGTGGCGTTCCCATCCTGCATTCCGTGCTGATTCGCCTGGCCGAAATCAAGGACTACGAAGAAAGCGAGCGGGTGGCGGCACGCATCAGCGCCGCCCTATGCATGTACATCAAGAAGGGCAACCCGGACATTTACACCGCGCCGACTGAGCCTGGCGGGTCGCGCTCGTTCCCATTCGCCCCCGGCATGGTCTTTGACGACCTGCAGCCTGGCGAAGACGTGGGGATGATCGAGAGCAACCGGCCAAACCCCTTCCTTGAAGGCTTCCGCAACGGCCAACTGCGCGCGGTCGCCGCCGGCACGCGGCTTGGTTACTCCACCCTTTCGCGCAGCTACGACGGCACCTACAGCGCCCAGCGCCAGGAGCTGGTTGAGTCACAGCTTGGCTATGACCTGCTGCAACACGAGTTCATCGACTACTGGTGCCGCCCGGTTTACCGGGAGTGGCTAGCCATGGCCATTGCTTCTGGCGCCATCAAGGTACCGGCTGATGTTGATCAGCGGACGATTTACGCCGCTGTCTACCAGGGCCCGGTGATGCCGTGGATCAACCCGGTGCACGAGGCAGAAGCCTGGAACTCTCTCGTTCAGTCCGGCTTTGCAGACGAGGCAGAAGTCGCTCGCGCACGTGGCCGCAACCCGCAAGAACTGAAAAAGTCCCGAGAGGCTGAGATTAAAACCAACCGTGAGAAGGGGCTGGTGTTCAGCTCTGACTCTTTCCACAGCCTTGCCAAGTCAGACGGACTAAGCGCCGTCGAGGCTATCCAGAAGGTTTACCTAGGCGTTGGGAAGCTAATCACTGCTGACGAGGCGCGCGCGATGGTCAACGCAACAACCGGCGCAGACCTTGCCGTCCCAGGGCCTGACTTTCAGGAATCAAAACAGGAGGCGCCAGATGCGCAACCGTAGAAAGAAGGCGCTGATGGCGCCGATGGCAGCACTGACTGATAGCAACAAGCCCGGTCAGAGTTGGTACAGCATTAAGGCGCTGTCGAAGGGGCGCGCCGAAGTCTTGCTCTATGACGAGATTGGCGGCTGGGGCATCAGTGCGCGGCAGTTCGCCACCGACCTCAAGGCACTTGGCGACGTTGGTCAGATCGACCTGCGCATTCACTCGCCCGGTGGCGACGTGTTTGAAGGCATGGCGATCTACAACTTCCTGCGCAATCACCCGGCCAATGTGGACGTATACATCGACGGCCTTGCCGCCTCGATGGGCTCGGTTATCGCCATGGCCGGCAACACCATCTACATCCCCGAAAACGCAATGATGATGATCCACAAGCCTTGGGGCATGCAGGGCGGTGATGCGGACGCAATGCGCCGCTATGCCGAGCTGCTGGACAAGGTAGAGAGCTCGTTGGTCATGGCCTATGTCGCCAAGACCGGCAAGAGCGAGGACGAAATCAAAGACCTCCTGAAGGAGGAACCCTGGATGACAGGCCGCGAGGCTGTCGAGGCCGGCTTTGCCGACCAACTTACCGAGCCGCTCGCAGCTGCAGCCCAGCTCAACTCTCAACGCATGAAGGAATTCGACAACATGCCAGAAGCACTGAAACAACTGATGCAGCCGCGCGCCCAGGTTCAAGCCCCGGTGCAGACTCCAGCCCCTGCTGCAACGCCTGCCGCCGCTGTGCAGCCGCAAGCGCCGACCCTGGCCGAAGTCACCGCCCAGGTTCAGGCTGCCGAGCAAACCCGCCGCGCCGGCATTACCTCCGCGTTTGGTGGTTTTGCCACCGCTCACGGCGAGCTGCTGAACGCCTGCCTGCTGGACTCCAGCATCACCGCCGATCAGGCCAAGGACAAGCTGCTGGCCAAGCTCGGTGAATCCACGCAACCGTCCGCACCAGCCGCCCGCGCTGACGTGCACGCCCACGCTGGCAACGGCAATATCGTTGGCGACTCGGTGCGTAACGCAGTAGAGGCCCGTGCCGGCCTGGTGATCGTTGAGGCGAGCAACCAATTCGTCGGCATGAGCCTGATGGAGTTGGCTCGCGCCAGCCTTCAGCACCGCGGTGTTGGTATTGCGGGCATGGACCGCAACAGCATCGTCGGCCTGGCGTTCACTCACAGCTCCAGCGATTTCGGCAACTTGCTGAGCGACGTGGCGAACAAGTCCATGCTCAAAGGCCTGGACGAGGCCGAGGAAACCTTCCAGAAATGGACCTCCAAAGGCACCCTGACGGACTTCCGCGCCGCCAAGCGCGTGGATCTGGCCAGCTTCCCGACCCTCGATAAAGTGGCTGAGGGGGCTGAGTACACCTATGGCACCGTTGGCGACCGTGGTGAGCAGATCATCCTTGGTACCTACGGCAAGATGTTCAGCATCACTCGCCAGGCGGTAATCAACGACGACCTGTCGGCGATGACTCGCGTGCCTCGGATCATGGGTCGCGCTGCAATTCGCACCGTGGCTGACTTGGTCTATGCAGTTCTGACGGGCAACCCGGCCATGAGCGACACCAAGGCCCTGTTCCATGCTGACCACAAAAACCTGCTGGCTGCTGCGGCCCTATCGGTTGCGCGCATTGATGCTGCCAAGTCGGCCATGCGCCTGCAGAAGGACGGCAAGGCAAACCTGAACATCCGCCCAGCGTTCCTGCTGACCCCGGTTGCACTGGAGTCCACTGCCATTGCCTTGCTGGCCGCTGAGTTTGACCCGGCCCAACCTGGCGCGCAGATTCCTAACCCGATCCGCGGCCTGGTTGAGGTGATTTCTGATCCGCGCCTCGATGATGCCTCTGCCACCACCACCT
>DAITLT010000001.1:12753-17864 GCA_036835505.1 Pseudomonas sp. | reverse complement strand
CACCATTGAGGTGGCGTATCTGGATGGCAACGACAAGCCATACCTTGAGCAGCAGCAGGGTTTCACTGTCGACGGCGCTACCTTCAAGGTGCGCCTCGATGCCGGTGTTGCTCCGCTGTCGTGGCGCACCATGCAGAAGCTCCCAGGCGCCTAATCGCTGCCTGATCAAAACCCCGCCTGGTGCGGGGTTTTTCATTCCTGAATATCGAGGGTTACCCCCATGGCTACGAATTTTATTCAAGACGGCAAAGTCGTCACCTGCGTGGCGCCTGCGGGCGGCGTGGTATCTGGCGGCCTTTACGCCATTGGCCAGCTGGTTGTTGTTGCTTTGGCGAACGCCGCTGCTGGTGCCAACTTCGAAGGTGCTACCGATGGCGTCTGGTCCCTGCCAGCAACCGCGGGCCTGTTGGCCGGCGCCAAGGTAAGCCACTTGACCAACGCCCTGGTCGCTGACGGCACTGCGCTGTCGATTCCATGCGGCAAGCTCGTCAAGGGCACCGTCAACGGCATCGCACAAGTGCGCCTGAGCAACTGATGGCGGGCCAGTTCGGGCGAATGATGGCGCGCCTACACAGTGTCGCCACAGCCCGGCTGGCCGATGCGCTGGGCAGTTACATCGAGCCTGGGCAGCCCGCAGTTCCGGGCCTGCCCTTGATCGTTGAGCACAACCTGCAGCGCGAAGGGCCTGAAGGCCTGTTCATGACTGACCAGGTGGGAATTACTTGGCTCACCACGCAGCTGGCAACAGCAAAGCGTGGTGCGCTGTTTGAAATTGACGGCCGTCGATACATGGTTGACGAGCTGATTGCAGATGACGGGCACGCCATCACGGCGGCCTGCACGGTGACCCCATGAATCAGATCACCGCCGCGCGCAAGGCTCTGGAAGCGCGCCTCGGCACGATCAGCCCCGCCGCCGGCTACCTCACCGCCGCAGGCGCCAACGTGCGCACAGGCTGGGTTAATGAGGTGCTGAAAGAGGCGGACGTGTCGTTCCCGCTGATTATCGTGCAGCCCGCCAAGGCCGCCACGGACTCAGTCAGCAACGGCATCGCCACCCGTGTGCCGCTGGCGTTCAACGTGGTTGGAGCGGTGCAGGCCGGCACCGATTTCGAAGAGGCCATCGACAGCCTCACTTGCGATCTCGTGCGCTGCCTGTGCCCGGTGCCTGGCGCCGGCGTGGTGTGGCGCTCTGCCGACATGGGCGGCGTCACGCTCAGCGCTCCCGAGCAAGCCCCGCCGGGTGATGGCCTGTCGGCGGCCTGCGTGCTGCTGGTGGTTGAGCTAACCGTACAACTGCCGGCCGCGCTCGCGTAGCGCACCGGCAAAACAAAACCCCAAGCCCGCCCTGTGCGGGTTTTTTTTCGCCTGGAGAAAACCCACATGGCACAAGATACCCGCGGCGCCTTCCTCGGTAGCGGCAAAATTTACCTGGCTGACCTGGCCACCCCGGACAAGTTGCTTTACATCGGCAACTGCTCGGCACTGAACTTTGAAGCGCAGACCGAGGAAAAAACCCTCACCGACTACTCCAATCCAGGTGGCGGCACTGACGCCAGCGTATTGCGTATCACCTCGGTGGACATTTCCTACACCGGTCACGGCTTCAACAAGGCCAACATCGCCCGCGCCCTTTTCGGCAATGCAACTGACGTGGTGGGGGCTTCCGTTGTTGATGAAGTACGAACTGCCCACAAGGGTGCCTTGGTAAAGCTCGACTTCCCGAACCCGAGCGCCGTTACCGTCAAGCACTCCAGCGGCGCGCCGACCTACGTGCTCAACACCGACTACACCATCAACGAAGCCGGTATTGAAATCACCGAAGGCAGCGCCATCGCCGACGCCGCCAGCATCAAGGTCAGCTACACATACCCGGCGCACGCCAACATCCAGGCCCTGGTTGCCAGCAACAAGAACTACCGCATGGTGTTCAAAGGCCTCAACGAAGCCCGTAGCGGCAAGCCGCAGATCGTTGAGGTCTACAAGCTGTCGCACAGCCCGTCGAGCCTCGGCCTGATCGGCGATGACTTCGGTGCAATGGAGTTCACCGGTAAGGCGCAGAAGGACGTGACCAAGACCGGCGCGCTGATCTCGCAGTACCTGCAAATCCAAGACGTTGACTAACTGAGCGAAGGCCCGCCACTGCGCGGGCCTTCTGCCGTGTGGGTGCTGCTGTGTCTGATTTACGCATTCTGTTCCCTGAGCGGGAAATTGTTTTTGTCCAGGGCCGCCGTGTCGAGATTCGCCCGGTGCGCCTGCGTGATTTCGAGGTTTTTGGCGCTGCGGCTGCTGACCTTATCGCTCTACTTGCTGAGCCGACTGACGCCGCCGTCATGGCCTACGCAAGCAAAACCAAAAACCTGAAAGCCATCATTGGCCGTGCGACCAGCCTGTCTGTTTGGCGTGCCTCGCGCCTGCCAGCAGTGACTGTTGTCGAGCTGATGGTGCACGTGGTGCGGCTCAACTCTGGTTTTTTCGACCAAGCCCTGATCGGTCTGGTGACCGCGCTGGATGGTCAGACACCGCCCAGCAACTGATTGGGGCCGGCCACCAGTGGGCCGCCGTGCAGGACTACACCCTTGGCCAGATTGAGGCCTTTTCGACAGCTGCTGCGCGCATTGAACGGCGAGCAATGTGTCAGGCCATGATCGCTGCTCGCGCTGCTCAGGCATCTCCGGACGCATACAAAAAAGCCCTGAAGGAGCTTGAGTGATGGCCAATAAAGTTGAGATCGTAATCGACGGCAAGAACAAGGCCGGGCCGGCGCTCAAAGAGGCGGACAAGCAGCTTGGCAGCCTCAAGAGCCAGGCCAAGGCTGCCGGAGCAGCGCTTGCTGCGGCGCTGTCGGTAAACGCCCTTGCAGACTTTGTGCGCAGCAGCGTAGATGCCGCAGACGCTGCCGGTAAGTCAGCCCAGGCAACTGGCTTGATGGTCGATGAGTACACGGCTCTTAAGTACGCGGCGGAGCTAGCTGGCGTTGGGACCGAAAAGCTCGACGGGGCGCTCGGCAAGTTCAACAAGACCATCGACAAGGCCGGCCAGGGCGGGAAGTCTCAGGCCGAGACCTTTGCTCGCCTGGGTATTTCTGTTCGTGACGCTGAGGGCAACATCAAATCCAGCGGCGTACTGCTGGCCGAGGTGGCTGATAAGTTTCAGCAGCTGCCGGATGGCGTGCAGAAATCAGCGCTGGCCATGGAACTGTTCGGCAAGTCCGGTACCGCCATGATCCCGTTGCTTAATGCAGGGTCTTCAGGACTTGCAGAAATGCGCAAGGAGGCTGAAGCCCTTGGGGTGGTAATCGGCCCCGAGCAGGTCGCGCGGGCAGAGGTATTCAATGACAACTTAACCAAGATCGGCCAGGCCTCAGACGGCGCCGCGAACAAAATTGCCGCCGATCTGCTCCCTGCACTGGTTGATCTGTCAGAGCTGATGCTCGACCTGAACAAGAACACGGATGCCAGCGGCATTTTCTCCGACGTCCTTGGTGGCGCGCTCAAGCTGCTGGCGACTATCGCGATAATTGTGGGCGCCACATTTGTCACCGTCGGCCAGGCCATAGGTGGTGCAGCCGCCGCTGCTTTTGAAGCTGCAAAAGGGAATTTTGGAGCTGCTGGTGACATCCTGAAGCAAACCGCAACCGATTATGAAAAGACCACGCTAGATTCGGTAAAGCGCATTGATGACCTGTGGTCTGGCGCTGGCGATGCAGCCATGCGCGCCGCGGTTGAGCAGAAAAAACAGTTCGCCGCGAATTTGGCGGATCAGAAGAGCTACGTCGATCAGACCAAGGCAAATAGTGACAAGCTGCTCAAGGATGCTGAGACAGCAATCAAGAAAAATCAGGCGCTGCAGGAAAAAGCCCAAAGCGAACTTAAACAGCTACAAGACGAAAAGCTGGCCATTGAAGCTAAGTACGCTGCTTCAAAAGCTGGCTCCGGCGGCGCGATTGACCCTACCTATGCCAACGCACAACAGTTAAAAATTAATGCCCGTAATGCTCTTCGGTCTGACGATGTTGATGGTGCAAAAAGTGCAGCCGACCAGGCGCTAAAGGTTCTTGAGGCTTTAGAGGCTGCTGGCGGGAATACCTACGGATTGCGCGGCTTTAAAGATGAACTCATGGGCATCGAACAGGCTGCTGCCGATATTGAGATCAATCAAAAGGCGGTCGAGGCAACCGTTCTAACTGCGCAACTTTCCGACCTGAAGGCGCTGGTTAAGGACATAAACGACTCGCTGAAGCTGACCCCGGTACTTGATGAGGGCGCCGCGACCGATCTGACAGCGAAACTCCAGGCCCTGGCCACCGCGCTTGGCCAGACGCTCACCATTCCTGTGCAGATGGTTGCGGTGGCTCCTGCTGGCCTTGCGACTAACACCGTGCCAGGCGATCCGGATGTGCCGGGGTTTGCTGGCGGTGGCCGCATACGTGGGAAGGGAACCGGTACCAGCGATAGCATTTTGGCCCGGCTCTCCAATGGTGAGTTCGTCATGCGGGCCGCCGCTGTTCGCGCCTATGGCCCAGCCCTACTGGAGAAAATGAACGGGCTGCGCATTCCAAAGTTCGCTGACGGCGGCCTTGTCGGCGCCGCCATGTCTGCGCCCGTTGGCCAGTCAGGCCGCGACCTCGGCCGCGTTGACCTCAACCTGCCAGGCGGCGAAACGATCAGCCTGCTGGCTGATCAGCAGAACTTCACCGACCTGGTGCAGCGCCAGAAGTGGAAGCGCGGCAGCACCCGCAAGGCCTAACCGCCACCCAATAGCCCGGCCCAGCGCCGGGCTTTTTATTGTCCGGAGATTTGCATGACCGAAGTAACCCTTGGCGGCGTGCCGATCCGGCTGCATGCCGGCGCGCCCGTATGCGAGTACAGCCCGATTGGCGGCGTAACCAGCCGGCGCCGCTCGGGTGGCGCCCTGGTCAAGATGCGCAACTGGCGCAAGACGGCCATCACCATCAGCGGCGCCGGGTGGATGGGGCCCGGCTTTGCCGGCCTGAACTTCGACGGCCCGCTTGAGCTGCGCTGCACCCAGCCGCTGTCGCTGGCCACCACGGGGCTTACTGGCACCTTGCCGGGCGCCATCCGGCTGAATCATCCGCTGCAGCAGCGCGTG
>DAITLT010000001.1:0-12743 GCA_036835505.1 Pseudomonas sp. | reverse complement strand
CGGCCCGATGTTGCGCCCTGGGCCCACGCCTATGTGGCGGGGGATTGGGTGCCGGCGCCGGTGGCCATGGTCGGCAATGCCTTCACCCTCACCGCCGTGCCGGGCGCCGCCGAATACCACGTGCGCTGGCTGCCGATGTACGCCGTGATGTGCGAGCCGCCGGCCGAAGGGCTGGACAGCGGCAACGCTGCCTACAGCTGGTCGTTTACTGCCGAGGAAGTCTGATGCAAATCAATGGCGCCGAACTCAACGCGGTACCGCTCAACGGCGCTGCGGCCCTGGGCCAGCCTGCCGTCACCGTCGAGCCGATTATCTCGGTGCTGTGGGGCGCGCGGGTGCTGCTGGGCGGCGTGGATATTAGCGCCAACCTGACCGGCTCCCTGCGCATCGAGCGGGAAGAGGGCGCCGCCACCCTGGCCGACTTCGTACTGAGCCTCGACGCGGGCGCCGTCAACCCGGCGGCGTACATCGGCAAGTCGGTTGAGGTCTATTACCAGCACTGGTCAGGCTCTGCCTGGGTCGAGCACCTGCGCTTCGCCGGCCAGGTGATCCGCCCGCAGTACAGCATGCAGGAGCGCCTGCTGAGCTGCGATTGCAGCGACCGCCTGCAGGATGCCATTGAGGCGCTGACCGTTGCCCAGGTTGACGCGCTGGCCGGCGGCCAGTGGTCGGCGGACGTGTTTGAATCCCCCGATGGCCGCTCGCGCTGGGACTACGCCCAAGAGCGCATGAGCACCCAGGCCGCCAGCCTGCAGAAGTCCGTCAACGGCGTGCTGCAGGTGACCCCCTGGGTCGCCACCGCCCCGGCGTTTATCTACCCGGCCGGCAGCGTGCTGGACCAGTCGATGGACTGGATACCCGTCGAGCTGAGCGAGCGCGTCAACGTGGTGGAGCTGGAGCTGGATTATCGCTTCATCCGCCTGCGCGAACGTCACCAGCAATTCACCTGGTCGCACCCGAACATCGCCGGCAACAGCATCGATAACGGGTTTTGCGTGTGGCGCCGCGATGACACCGAGTTGCCCGACATCGCAATGGTCGAGTCGGCCTGCAGTGGCGCCGGGTATCAGGTGGTGCTCGATGGCGCGGTGTGGCACAAGCTGCCGCCCAGCGGCGTGTACTGCGACCCGCCCGCTGGCTGGACCAACCGCTTTCCGGACTTGCTGCTGGGCGGCAACTGGACGGCCGCACGGCGCTGGGGCCAGCCGGTGACCGAGCAATACCGCATCCGCATCGAGGCGCCGGCCAGCATCGCCCAGGCCGGCGAAGTGATCCGCCGGGATCGCTTTGGCGCGGACACCGAAAGCGATCGCGAGGCCGAGTTTGAGAGCGCCACCTTCAAGGCGCCAGAGACTGATGCTGTGCAGGACGCGCTGGGCGATTGGGTGGTGGACGTGCGCGATGACACGCGCCTTGCCGGGGTCTTTTCGGTAGGCACCGCCATCGCCAAGACCCAGGTGCTGGCCGCCCACCGCGCCAACCGCCTGAGCTTTCAGTTGCCGACCGCCGACACTCTCGGCGTGCAGCTGGAGCACACGTTGCAGGTCAATGACCACGTGGCCGGCCGCGACATTGCCTGCCAGGCCAAGCTGGCCAGCCTGATTGATGAGTGGGACTTTGACTCAGGCGAGGCCATCACCACGCTGCTGCTGGCCGTCAGCCAGGGCGGCGGTACGGTTGATGACGCGCTGACCATCCCGGCCAAGCCAAACAGCACGCCCGCCGGCACGCCGGGGCTGTCAATCAGCCTGCCGAGCCAGTTGGGCGGGCGCAACCTGTCGCCGGTTTACGACCCGGAGCGCCTGGGCTTCAGCGGCAACTACACGCAGAACGACCTGGATATCAACGCCGGGCTTGTGCTGTTCCCGCGTGAGTTGAAGCTGGAAGCCCCAGAGATACCGGCCGCCCACCAAGACGAATACCAGGCCACCCAGGCCGCCACCTACCGGGTGGCCATCCCCACCGACCTGCTGGAGCTTTGACCGTGAGCGCACAGGATGACCGCCGCGACAGCGGCTACCGCATGCAGGACTCTCGCCGCGCCATTGGCGATCGCATGATCAAGGATCGCCAAGCCATCCGCGCCGGCATCGAGGCCGCACGGGCGTCGACCTTCAAGGCCGACCTCAACACCCTGGAGACATCCCCACGCAAGCAGGTATCTCTGCGCAGCCGCGAGGCCAAAGGCAACCGTCCGGCCACGGTGGGCACCGGCACCTACAAGGCGCCTGCCACCACCAGCACCGGCGGCGGGATTGCCAGCCCGCTGACAGAGGTTGCTGTCGGGGATGTCGGTGATCGCGAATTCTGGCCGGCGATGATCCAGGAAACCACTGACGGGCTGCTCACCTTCGAAGTCCGGCCCATTAAAAAATGGAAGTTTCTGGATGCTGAAGGAAATTCGGTGGTGTTGAACATTGCGAAGCCGGCAGTCCAATGAGTCTGTCTTACGAGTCGCCATCGCAGTGTGTGGCCGCCGGGTGGCCTTGGCATGGGCCGATTACCTGGGCGGGCGGCGGCCTGCACAAGGTGACCTTGCCAACGGGCCGCGAGGTGGCCATCGCTGCATTTGGCGGGAGTGATACGCTGCTGTGGGACATAGGCCGCCCAGATATTGCATCGGAAACTATTGCCGACGCCGGTGGCGCATGGTGGGGCAAGGCCATTTTGCGCTACACCGCGGCCGCCTACGAAGACCTCGCCGACTACCAGGTGGCGGCCTATGGCGCCAACCGTCTAAAGCACAACGGGCTGCCACTTTATCGACCGCCACTGGCCGACCAGCCTGGGCGCGTTTTCATCTGCAGCATGGTAATTCAGTTCGGCATGCTGCAGATCACCGCGAAGCATCAGGGGCGAACTATCGTCGCCACTCGCGCCGTTACGCCGGATCAACTGGGCCAGGGCGAAGGCCAGCCAGCTTTTGCTGCTCATGACGGCTCTTTCGCGAGCGGTTATGCCTCCCCGATGATGATCACCGATGCCGAGCCAGGCCGGTATTTTTCATCGATCCTCGACGTCAAGGACTGCAAGGTTCTGCTTGGTATCACCGGATACACGTCGGCCAACAATACCGGCGAGGCTGCCCCACCGCCTGCCACAGGTAAGCACGGGCCACGCACCTACTGTGCCCTGGTTGAGATAGAGCTAACGGCCGACTTCTTTGACAGCGATGGAGCATCAGGCATAGCCATCAGGCTGATAGAGGATCGCCGCTCAGCCCTTGGCGACCCGTCTTTTAGCCAGAGTGACGAGACTGCCAATGGTGTGCGAACGCGCCTGCAGACCTGGGTGCAGACCCGTTATCTGGTCACTGCATGGTATGCCCAGGGCGGCGGCATCGTCAGCGTGCGCTGCAGTCGCACTCAGGAGTCAAAGCACACGCGCGAGATCCGCACGGATGGCGGAACTCAGGTCGAGGAGTGCAACGCGCAGCGCACAACGGCCTTGAAGATGTATCGGGCGGGCATCCAGTTCGACGAGGTGGACTTGCTTGAGCGGTTACAGGTAGTCCATACGGACGGCACGTCTCTGCAGGTGATTCGCACAATCCAGCTCACGGATGACGACGATGATGTCGCCGATTCTGGCGATCTGCCGACGACAAACGTCAGTTGGCCCGAGCCATTGGCTGTATATGGGCCAGGCCTGCACGGCGTTGCCACTTCAGTTGCCTACATCTACACCCTCGATGGCGCCGCCCAGCAAAACCTGCTGCGCGAGCAGGATTTGAGGGCTGTGTGGGTGTGCGCGCTTAGCAACAAGCTCGGCGGCATCTGCACGGCCGTTGAGCCCTACGACTATGAGCCGGGCGCCGCGTCTTACATCACCCATTGCCATTATCGGCCCGCCGCTCATCCGCATGGCGTGGATGCCCGCAACCTGCGAAGTCAGGAACCTCACCCTGGCGATGGGGGCACGCGCTTCACGCGATCTTTTTATTACTTCAACGCCGGTGCCACCGGCAGCTACAACCCCGTCACTGGGGAGGTGCTGCGCGGCTCTGCGAACCGGCGACAATCATGGGTCTAAGGGGTGGCTATGCAACTGTTCATCAACAACTGGTTCGCAGTGCTCACTGCTCCGGCCACAGCTTCGGCTGTCTCGCTTTCCGTGCCACTGGCTGATGCTGCCAAGCTGACCGGCCTTGGCGCGGGCGATTACTACCTGCTGACCCTGGCCGCCCTGGATGGTGCCGGTATCGAAACCGCCTGGGAAATCGTTAAGGTTACCGCCAGTGCGTCCGGCGTGCTGACTGTGCAGCGTGGCCAGGAGGGCACTGCCGCACGTGACTGGGTGTCTGCATCGGTTATCTCTGCGCGCGCCACCAAGGGCACGCTTGAGGCCTTGCGCGCTGGAAGCGGCGCGATTGTTGGCAATGCTGCACCGCAACCGCTCGGCCCGCCTGCCGCCGGCATCGCCTCGACCGCATCGCGCGAGGACCATGTGCACGCCAAGCCAACCGCCGCCGACATTGGTGCGGCCACTGCCGCCCAGGGCGCAAAAGCCGACACCGCTGTGCAGCCTGCTGCTCTGGCAAGTAGCCTGGCCGGCAAGGTGGATAAGGATGGCGCCAAGGTACTGAGCGATCAGAACTACACCGCCGCCGAAAAGGCCAAGCTGGCCGGCCTGGAGGCTGCGCACTTCAAGGGCCTGCATGCCAGCCTTGCAGCCCTCCAGGCGGCCCACCCGTCTGCAGTTGCCGGTGACTATGCGGACGTGGATAGCGGCGCAGGCGCTGATGTGGCCCGCTACATCTGGGACGTAAGCGACAGTGCCTGGATCATCCAGTCTGGCGCCAGCGGCAGCATGACGGCCGCGCAAATTAAAACGGCCTACGAATCGAACCCGGACACCAACGCTTTCAGTGATACCGAGCAGGCCAAGCTGGGCGCCATCGCTGCCGGCGCCACGGCCAACGCCACCGACGCCCAGCTGCGCGACCGCTCGACCCACAGCGGCACCCAGGCCGCCAGCACTATCAGCGATCTGGCCGCAGCAGTGCGCGGCGTGGTCATGACCGGCGTCAGCTTCGTGACTGCCACCGCAGGCCTTGCAACGGACAGTCTGCTGGTGTTCCTCGGCAAGCTGCAGGCGCAGGTCACCAGCCTTGTGACTACTGTGGCCGGCAAGCAGGACACGCTGGTCAGCGGCACGACCCTCAAAACGGTGAACGGCTCCAGCCTGCTCGGGGCTGGTGATCTATCCATTGCAGGCGGAGGTGCATCGCTACCTGTAATCCGCTCCATCACGGGCAATGAAACGCTCGGCCTGACAAGCATCAACACGTTCGGCGTCAACAGCACCGTCAGCAACTATACCTCGACGATACCGGCGCAGGCGACCGTGGCTTGGACTGCTGACGCCGAACTGCACTTTCTTCCATCGAACACCGGCGACATAACGGTTACAGCCGCTTCTGGCGTATCGCTCAATGGGGTTGTGGCCGGATCGCTCACGTTGAGCACACAGAACGGCGCGGCATCGCTAAAGCGCACGGGTGCAGATTCGTGGTGGCTAGGTGGCGTGGTCGGTACGACCGCCGAGCAGCGGACGGCGCTCGGGCTTGGAACTGCGGCACTAGCCGACCTCACTGCGTCGGGTACCGACGTGACAGTAGGCCGAGTCCTCAAAGTTGGCGACTTTGCGCTGCCTTTAAATAGCGACTATCTAGCATTACCTAAGCCCGGCAACACTGATGGCGTCACTGACCTTAACACCATCACAACGGCTGGGTGGTACGGTAAACTACTAGGCGGCGCGCCTGGTTCACGACCCGCTAACTTCCCCACAGGGCAGACAGGGCAGATCAACTACGTCTATTTGTTCGTGACGGCCTACGCCACCAATCAGACTCAGGTGGCCTACACATACAGCTCAGGTGCCCCACTGCCTGCGCAATCTTGGATGCGTATGGGGGTTAATGGAGTATGGGGTGGATGGGTAGAGATGTGGTCATCCTACGGGGTCAACTCCCTAGTTACAGACACCGGCTCCATCGGATTCGGCACCGGTTCTGGCGGCACAGTAGCGCAGGCAACCAGTAAGACAACAGGGGTAACTCTAAACAAACCATCCGGGCAGATAACTACGGCATCCGCCGCGCTAACTGCTAACACGGCTGTCAGCTTCGTGCTGACAAACAACAAAATTGCAGCCAACGACATTCCAAAGGTCGTTATTAAAAGCGGAGCAACGGCCGGAGCATATGTAGTGACTGTCGACGCAGTTGCTGCGGGGTCGTGCCGTATCTCGATCCGCAACATGACGGCAGGCTCGCTATCCGAAACGCTCGTATTGCAATTCAACATCGAAAAAGGGGCTACAGCATGATCCTATCCGGCGTAACGCACCATATCGAATCGAACACCCTAGAAGCCGTGTGGCTTGAGTTGAAAACCGACGCTGACGGTAACCCGCTAGGCTATGAGCGCGCCAAGTGTCAGAGCTACAGCGCTGCGCAGCGCGCCGAGTTCGTGGCGGATACGGGCGCGCCACAATATGCCGCCTTGGCGGGCTGGCCAGCATGATCGCCGGGATCGTGGCAGGCGGTCGTCCGGTGGCCGCAAGTCCACCTGCGGGTAACGACCCCTACTGGTCAAATGTTGGCCTGTATATGCGCTTCAACGGGGTCGACGGGGCCACGCTCTTCACCGATGAGAAAGGCAGCGCGATAACCAGCAACGGCTCGGCGGCCATCAGCGCATCGGATGGGTTCGGTGGTGCGTGCGGCAACCTCACTGCTGGATCATACCTGAGCGGAGGGGTGATCCCAGCTATAGGGGGGATGGTCCAAGGTTCAGCCTGGTCAGTCGAGGTGCGGGCTAAGGTTACATGGGCTGGTGACCGTAACGCCGGGCTATTCTCGTACTCGCCATTGGGTGGGTCTGACGATTTCAGGTTTTACCTCCAGCGTTACGCCTCGTCAACATACATCTACATTGTCGAGGAAGGATCAGCAACGGCCTGGTACGGCACTTACACCCACGTCGATGGGCAGTTTATGACGTTTCAGGCGTCTTCTGACGGGACGACAGTTCGGGTCTTCGTAGACGGCAGCGAGGTATCTCTAAGCGCGTTTGATTACTCTTCGCGCTCGTCTTACTGGACAGGTCTTCTGGTTGGGACAATAGGCGATATGTCAGATCACCTGACGACAAACTCACTTGACGGGCATATCGACGAGTTACGCGTAACCAAGGGGTATGCTAGGAATACCGCACCTTATACCCCCGCAATCGTACAATTCCCGAACTACTGATTCGCTTTCCACCAATAGTTGACAAAGCAATAAAAGGGTGAAACGCCAACTTCGAGCTGCTGGGATTCAGTCCCAGGACACACATGGAATTAGCAGCTCGGAGACTCTGGACCGTATGGACCACACGACCAACGTATCGAGCGCCGTGGTGGCAACCACGATGGCAATACCAGCAATACGTACCCTTCCCGCCGCGCTAGGCGCATAACGCCACCCGAAGAACCCTGCCCGCCCTGTGCGGGCTTTTTATTGCCTGGAGAAAAGTATGCAAGAGCGAGACGTTGACGTGCTGGCCCGGACTATCTGGGCCGAGGCGCGGGGGGAGGGGGTTGCCGGGCAAGTGGCGGTTGGCCGCTGCATCCGCAACCGGGTGGAGGCTGACTTGGGGAGTGACGGCAAGCCGGACTGGTGGGGCGAGGGCTATGTCGGCGTGTGCCAGGCGCCCTGGCAGTTCTCCTGCTGGAACAAGAACGACCCGAACCGCCCCTACCTGACTGGTGCCAAGGCCATTCCGGAAACCGAGTACGCCCGCGCCCGCGAAGCAGCGGTGACGGCCATGACCAGCAAAGACCCCGACCCAACCGGCGGCGCGACCCACTACTACAGCACGACCATGGCCAGCCCGCCTAAGTGGACTGGCCACCCGGCGCGCCGCACGACCAAGATCGGGCGGCACATCTTCTTCAAGGATGTGCCGTGATGGCCTGGCTCAAGCTGGCCCCGGCCTGGGCGTGGTGGGTGCTGGCGCTGCTGATTGTTGGTGCCGGCCAGCAGCTGCGGGTTTCTGGCGCGCAAGTGGACGCGGCCACCGCTGTTGCCAGCCTGGCCGGCTACAAGACCGAGGTGAGTGACCGCGACCGGCGCGCCAACCTGGCCGCCCTGCAGGAAAGCAAACGCCGCATTGCGGCATTCGATAAGGAACAGAAGCATGCGGATGAACAACTGGAAGCTGCGCGGGCTGATGCTGCTGGCGCTGGCAGTGCTCTTGAACGGTTGCAGCAGCGCCTCGCCGCAGCTGAGCAGCGCAGTCGAGCAGCCGGCAATACCATCACTGCCCAGCTCAGCCAGGCAGCCGAAGCTGATTCCCGAGTGCGTGCCGAGCTGCTCGGCCGGCTTGGAGCGCTCGCTAAACTCTATGCTGGTGCCGCCGACGAAAGCCGAATAGCCGGCCAGACGTGCGAGCGATCGTTTGATTCTTTGGGTGGTGGGTGATCGTGCCCAGGACGGGCGAGAGGGGCGTTTCCTATACCACTTTCTGTACCAATCAACGGGGTAAACAGGGGAGTTTCGGGTAATGCCGCACCCATCAGAGCGCGTATTATCTGCCCTGCAAACCCCTTGCAGCCCCGCACGCCATCATAAGGAAGTTACGCATAGGCGCAAATTGCCAGGGGGCGAGGGCGCCTGTGCTTGGCGCTGATGATGCCTGATTCATGCCACTAAGGCTGCTGGCGCCGGTACTCGGCAGTCGCCATAGTGGTGTGACCTGACCGGTCGACTAGCAGATAGTTTTTCAACGGCCTGCTAAAACAATAATCCCGAGGTTCGCCATGAGCACAACCCTGCATCACCGCGCCTGCCACCTGTGCGAGGCCATCTGTGGCCTGACCATCCAGACCGAGGCCGACGCTGCTGGCCAGGTGCAGATCGTGTCGATCAAGGGCGACGCCGAAGACCGCTTCAGCCGTGGCCATATCTGCCCCAAGGCCGTGGCCCTGCAGGATATCCAGAGTGACCCCGACCGTCTGCGCCAACCGATGCGCCGAATCGGCAGCGAGTGGCAGTCTATCGGCTGGGACGAGGCGTTCAAGCTGGTGGCCGAGCGCCTGGCCGATATTCAAGCGCGCCACGGACAGAACGCGGTGGCGGTGTATCAGGGCAATCCCAGCGTACACAACTATGGCTTGATGACCCACAGCAACTACTTCCTCGGTTTGCTGAAGACCCGTAACCGGTTTTCCGCCACCTCGGTCGACCAACTGCCCCATCACCTGATCAGCCACCTGATGTACGGCCATGGTTTGCTGATCCCGATCCCGGATATTGATCACACCGATTTCATGCTGATCCTGGGCGGCAACCCGCTGGCCTCCAACGGCAGTGTGATGACCGTGCCGGATGTGGAGAAGCGTCTCAAGGCCATCCAACAGCGCGGTGGCAAGCTGGTGGTGGTCGATCCGCGGCGCAGCGAGACGGCGGCGCTGGCTGACCAGCATGTGTTTATCCGCCCAGGCGAAGATGCCGCGCTGCTCTGCGGGCTGCTCAATACCCTGTTTGACGAGGGCCTGACCCGCGCCAGCCATCTGCCGGTCAGTGATCTGGACGCCGTGCGCAGCGCCATCGAAGGGCTTACCGCCGAGGCCATGAGCGCCCGCTGCGGCGTGCCGGCGGCGACCATTCGCCAGTTGGCGCGGGACTTTGCCGGCGCCGATAAGGCGGTGTGCTACGGCCGCCTGGGCATATCCACCCAGGCGTTCGGCAGCCTGTGCCAGTGGCTGGTGCAGTTGCTCAACCTGGTCAGCGGCAACCTCGATCGGGCGGGCGGCGCGCTCTGCACCGAGCCGGCGGTGGATATAGTTGCGGCCACCTCAGGCGGCCATTTCAAGCGCTGGCAAAGCCGCGTGTCCGGCTTGCCGGAGTACGCTGGCGAACTGCCGGTGGCGGCCCTGGCCGAGGAAATGCTCACGCCGGGCGAGGGGCAGATTCGCGCCCTGGTCACCGTGGCCGGCAATCCGGTGCTGTCCACACCCAATGGCCGGCAGTTGGAGCAGGGCTTGGCTGGCCTGGAGTTTATCCTCAGCCTGGATTTTTATATCAACGAGACCAGCCGCTTCGCCGACCTGATCCTGCCACCCACCGGGCCGCTGGAGCACGATCACTACGACAGCACCTTCAACGCCCTGGCGGTGCGCAACGTCACCCGCTTCAACGAGGCGGTGCTGGCCAAGCCTGAGGGCGCGCTGCACGACTGGGAGATTTTTATCGGTCTGGCCAAGGCCTTTGCCGCGCACACCGGCGCTGAGCTGAAGCCGACCATGACCCCGCAGCAGATGATCGACCTGGGCCTGCGCTTTGGCCCCTATGGCGATGGCTCGGCGCACCAGCTGTCCCTGGCCGCCCTGCGCGAGCATCCCCACGGCCTGGACCTGGGGCCACTCAAGGCCAACCTGGCGGCACGCCTGAAGACCGCGAGCAAAACCATCGAGGCGGCGCCGGCCCTGTTGTTGGCCGATCTGCAGCGGTTTGCCGCCAGCCCGGCGGGCAACCCCGAGCAACTGTTGCTGATCGGCCGCCGCCATGTGCGCAGCAATAATTCCTGGATGCACAACTACCAGCGCCTGGTGAAGGGCAAGCCGCGTCACCAGTTGCTGATGCACCCGGACGACCTGCTCGCCCGTGGCCTGACCGATGGTCAGCGCGTGTCTGTGCGCTCGCGGGTCGGCAGTATTGAGGTGGAGGTGGCCAGCAGCAGCGCTATGATGCCCGGCGTCGTCAGCCTGCCGCACGGTTGGGGGCATGCTCGCCAGGGTGTGCAGTTGACCATTGCTCGCGCCCAGCCTGGCGCCAGCGCCAACGACCTGACCGATGAGCGCCGGCTGGATGCCCTGTCCGGCAATGCGGTGCTCAATGGTGTGCCGGTTGAAGTCCTTTGCGCTTAATTGTTTCTGGAGTAGTGCTTGCCCATGCGTGTGTCTTATCTGCAAAAAACCATCGTGTTATCGGCGCTGTTGTGGCCGGTGCTATTGACTGCCGCCGAGGCGCCCTCAGCGGCGTTGGCCGTCGATGCGCAGAGCTTTCGTTGCATCCGTGAGATGACGCCGGTGCGGCACTTTTACGTCGATAACCTCCTCGGCAATTTGCCCGCCACCCTGGCAGCGGCCAATGCGCCGGGCGGGGCGATCTATCCGCCGGGGTCGCTGATCCAGTTGGTGCCCACTGAGGCGATGGTCAAGCGCGAGGCCGGCTTCAGCCCGGCTACGGGGGATTGGGAGTTCTTCGAGCTTGACGTGGCGGGCAAGAAAACTGCCATCCGCGCCCGCGGTTTTGCCGAGGTTAATAATCGTTTTGGCGGCAACTGCTTTGCCTGCCATGCGCCGGCGCGTCAGCCCTGGGACTTCGTCTGCGAAGACAGCCATGGCTGCGAGGCCATCCCCATCAGCCGGCAAATGACCGGCGCCCTGCAGCGCTCCGACCCCCGTTGCGGCGAGCCAGCGTTGCAAAGTGGCGACCGCTGGGCGTTGTTCAAGTTGCAGACGCTGGTGTGGCTGGGCACGACCAAGGCTGCGCTTGGGCGAATGTTCTAAGGGTTGTTTGTTCGTCTCTAATGGCCGAGAAATACGCTCGGGTTTGGGTTAGAATCGCCGCCATCGTGCCCGGTGAGAGTCCGGGAAAGCTCAAGCGAGGTGCTCCATGGATATCATCGAAACAATCAAAGATCAGATCAGCAAGAACACCGTGTTGCTGTATATGAAGGGTTCGCCGAACGCGCCGCAGTGCGGTTTCTCGGCCAAGGCTGCGCAGGTGGTGATGGGCTGCGGCGAGAAATTCGCCTACGTCGACATCCTGCAAAACCCGGAAATCCGTGCCAACCTGCCGAAGTACGCCAACTGGCCGACCTTCCCGCAGCTGTGGGTAGCCGGTGAGCTGGTTGGCGGCAGCGACATCATGGTCGAGCTGTACGAAAGCGGTGAGCTGCAAACCCTGATCAAGAACGCGACCAGCCAGGCCAACGCCTGAGTCGTCGCGCCGGCAATAAAAAACCCGCCGAGTGCGGGTTTTTTATTGGTTATTTATTGCGCGGCTAAGGCCTTATTCGTCCATCTGCGATTGCAGATAGTTCTGCAGGCCGACCTTGTCGATCAGGCCCAGCTGGGTCTCCAGCCAGTCGATGTGCTCTTCTTCGGAGCAGAGGATTTCGCGCAGCAAATCTCGCGAGGCGTAGTCGGCAATGCTTTCGCAGTAGGCGATGGCTTCTTTCAGATCGGCGTGGCCCTTGTGCTCGATCTTCAGGTCGCAGGCGAGCATTTCCGCGGTGTTTTCGCCGATATGCAGCTTGCCCAGGTCCTGCACGTTGGGCAGGCCTTCGAGAAACAGGATGCGCTTGATCAGTTTGTCGGCGTGCTTCATCTCGTCGATCGACTCGTGATATTCGTGCTCGCCGAGCTTCTTCAGGCCCCAGTCTTCATACATCCGCGCATGCAAAAAATACTGGTTGATTGCCACCAGTTCATTGCCGAGGATCTTGTTCAGGTGCTGGATGACTTTCTTGTCGCCTTTCATAAGTCGCCTCGTCCGCGTGGGATGCTGATAGGCCCATGAGTCTGGCTTCAAGGGTTCTGGCTGTCAAACTCAAGCCATTGATGCAAAAGGATATTATTTGCGCCTTTGGATGCATTGCGAGCTTGTCGCAGGTTCAAGCCGTTGATTTCGGCGATTTTCAAGGTAGTTGTCGCGTGAGCCTGTCACGCTGCTTTTAGCTTTT